>NZ_VCBQ01000175.1:0-5819 GCF_006386455.1 Paracoccus sp. FO-3
GCGTGACGAAGACGCCCGCGCGCCCGACCTCGGCCGCGTCGTAGATCAAGGGCCGCCGTTCGAGCGATTCCAACGCCATCTCCAGCTGACCAAGCCGCGCGTCGATCTCCTCGGGATATTCGTCCTGGCCGGAGTATTTCTCCTCCAGCGCGCGGTATTCAGAGAGCAATGCCGCATGGGACGCGCTTTCCTCGTCAGTCATCGGCGCGGGATCACCGGGCAGGCGCCGCAGGCCATGGCTATAGCCGTAGGGCAGGTCTGTCGCGACCTCGATCCACTTCCAGCCCTCGGAGGCCAGCGCTTCGGTTTCCGCCTGAAGCTTCTCGGTGACGAGCCGATCAAGCAGGGCAGGGTCCTCGAGCCAGCCACCATCATCGCCCTGGAAGAGATCGCGCAGCACGACGCCGCCAGCCGCCTCATAGGCATCGACGCCGACGAAAACGACGCGACGATCCGATGCCCGGACCGAGGTTTCCGTGAGCATGCGCCGGATGGCATAGGGCTCCTTGTTCCAGGAGTTCTTCACTGCATCCCAGACCCGCACCTGACGCGCATGGTCTTGGGTTACCGTGAAGGCCATCAGCTGTTCCAGCGTCATGCCGTCCTCAGCGTAGACCTCGAGCAGGGCAGGGGCCACGGATGCAAGTTTCAGGCGCTGTTTGACGACCTGAGGTGTCACGAAGAAGGCCGCCGCAATCGCTTCTTCGCCCTGACCTTTCTCGCGCAAGGCCTGGAATGCGCTGAACTGGTCGAGCGGGTGCAGGGCGACGCGCTGCATGTTCTCCGCCAGCGAGTCGTCCTCGGCGAGGATCTCCGACGCCGTATCCCGCACGATGCAGGGGATCGGGGCGGTCTTGGCCAGACGTTTCTGCTTAACCAGCAGCGACAGTGCCTGGAAACGACGGCCGCCGGCCGGGATCTCGAACATGCCGGTCTCGACCCCTTCAGCATCGACCACGGGCCGGACGTTCAAGCCCTGCAGCAGGCCGCGCCGCGCGATATCTTCGGCCAGTTCCTCGATCGAGACGCCTGCCTTGATGCGCCGTACGTTGGACTGGCTCAGCACGAGCTTGTCGAAGGGGATGTCCCGCGAGGGGGACAGCGTGATTTTCTGGGCTGCTTTCGCCATCAGATCTTCTCCACGACGGGCGCCGGAAGCCACTCTCCCGATCTCACTTCCCGTCACCCCTCAAACCCCCAACCTTTCCCTCTCGAAATGGGCGGCATGTTTACCGGGGTATACGTGGAGCAAGAGGGGGTTATGTTTACCCCGGTATACATCAAGCAATGGTCACACTACGCGCTGACGGGGCGCGGCAGGTTGTGAGCGAGCGGAACATACGGACGAAGTCCATGCTTTCGCTTGCTGCCCGATTGGCTAGCGCTTGTAGATAGGCCCTCGGCTGCCGGATTCTGTCGAATGCTTCGATAATACCAAGAATGGCGAGTGCTGAGCCAAGCGCGCCCATCGCTTGCCGTGCCGTCTCTACGTCGGTTCTCGCTAGTCCAACCGCCGGAGCAAGGGTGTCGGACAATCGAACGACATCGCCCCAATCCTTTGCAGTCACGGAAGCGAAGGATGCAGCACTCTTGGCCAGGGCCATGCACTCAGACACTGTGATATCGTTGCTTGGTCCGACATCAATGCTCGCTGCATCGCTAGATCGATTGGCCATGCTCACGTTCTCAGCCGCAGATTCAGATTCATAGTTTTCTTTCTTTGACTTCTGAATATGCCGGTCATTTTGTCTGTCGCTGACGGTCACTGCATCTGCAACGGACGATGCCTGAGCGCCCGAGTGAGGAAGGTCTTCCTGGAGTTCCTGAATGAGACCGGCCAGCTGGTCCGAAGACAAGGAACGACGCAGTGAGCGGCATGCAAGGTCGTGCAGTGCGGGCTGAATGTCCGCAGCCCTGTGGTAAAGAATGTCTCGGATCAATGACCGGAGCGCTTTGCACCGAATTTCTTCTCGGGAGCATTCCTCTGCAAGGGCGATGAGGTGATCGCGGATGGCGAACAGGGGCGCGAGGTCGATGCCGTAGGTTAGTTTGGTTTCGGCACACTCATCCTGTACCCGATATCGCTTTCCGTTCGGGCTCGACTTTCGAGCCAGCAATCCGTTTGCCTTCAGATTGGTGAGGCGGCGCCTCAGTGTGCGTTCGTCGATCCCGTCACAGCGCTCGATCAACGCCCTGTTGGAGGCAAAGACAACAAGTGAGTTTGGGTCGGCCGACTGGGGCAAGAACGACAGAAGACCTCGTAGAACCCCAATGTCACGGTCTCTCAGACCAAGAGGTTTGCGGCAACGGCGTACCAAATCCAGAAGCGACCAGCGCGCGTCTTCCGTCTTAACAGGCGTTACAGTGTTGCGGTCGTTCAGATATGAGGAATTGGTGCGCCGAACGTGCCGCTGCACGGGCGAAGACATGACATGTTCCATGTTGAATCGGGCGGAACGCTCGGGTCAGCCGAGTGAAGACCTTGCAACCCTGCCTGTCGGTGTCCGTTCTTCTCCACAAAAAGGATAAAAGATATCGGATCACCGCGAAGCGATGTTGCGTGCGATTCGGGCCTGCGCTAGTCTGCTCGTGCTAGAAGATGAGCATTCTCAGGGTTGGCGCCCTGTGTTTTGCGCGGGCCTTCCGGGTGGTTTCCATTCGGGAGGCCTATCCTTTTCCGACACTGCTCCTCTGTTGTTTTCGTTGCATTCCCTCAGTCCTTCTTCTTGGACTGACTGAGAAATTCTTCATGAAGGCGCGAGAAGACGTCATCCGCATTTGCATGCAGCCACGCCGCGAAATCCCTGTGTTGCGCCGATGGCCGGAAGCCCAATGCCCCTTTAGTAAGCGCGACCTCTCCCAGAGAGGACCCATCTTGCGCCATCAGCGTGAAGGGCGTTGTGCCCCTCTGTTGGCGTTTATCCTTAGGGATATCCGCCTTTGGAAGAGCTTTCACCCAGGCCGCAAATCGCTCGTCCGAGCTGGAACCTTCCGGGAAAGGGGCAGGGTGGACCGAAAGAACGTCGATGTTCTTCTCAAGCACCACAACGGCGAGTTCGTACCAGCGTTTCCATCCGATTGAGGGCGCCGCACCGATGCGTTCCAGCACTTGTCTCGGAAATGCCTCGCGCACCTTGCGCATGTGCGACGTGTGGCTGCGGTTCACGTTCAGCGCGTCCTGAACCACGCGCGCATCGTAGCCCGCCTCTTCCAGATCGCCTGCGAACAAGGCCTTCTCGATGAAGGACGGGTCTTTGCGAAGGTTGTTTTCCTGGCCCTGCGCCAGGACCGCCTCTTCGTCGGAAAGAGTGCGGATCAGCGCCTTGACCGGCGTTCCCAAGCCGCGGATTGCGGCAAGCCTGCGGCGCCCGTAAACCACCTGATACCGACCGCTCAGTTTCGGGTGCGGCCGCAACAGGATCGGAACCTGCTGGCCGTGTTTGGAAATGCTTTCGCGCAGTTCGGCGATGTCGTCGTCAAGCGCTCCGATGCGATCCTTTAACCCGGTGTCTTCAATCAGTTCGGGATCGATGTCCTGCACTGATCGAGCCCCGACACTGCGCAGATCGTTGCGGATGGCTGCGATCGGCCCAGCACTTTGAAACACTTCTGGCATCTTGGCGGTCGGGCGGGGCAGGGGTGCCTTGGCATCTTCTTCCGGCCGAGAGGCGGGAGTGATGCCTTCGAACATGTTCTTTCTGGCCATCTTAGCCGCGCTCCCATGCTCTGTGGATGTCTTGTTCCAGCTCCCGCGCGACAGCGTTGATTGATTCCATCGCGCGGTCATAAGTGTTGCGGTTCATGCTACCGCGACCGACCTCGAACAAAGTCTGATGTGTAAGGCCAGCGTCCGAGACGGCTGTGGACTTCAGAAACGTCTCGGTCATCACGCGTTTGCCAAAGTTGGCGCGTAGCAGTCCGGCAACCTGCGCTTGCGGCCCGTCCGAAGGTTCGAAGCGAGAGACCAGGTAGCGGAGAAAGTCGTACTCCAACGTCATTCCTGCGTCCCTGATCGTATCGAGCAAGGATGAGGTCATGGTCAGAAACTGGGCCAAGGATGCCACGTCGATAAAGTTTGGCACCACTGGGATGATGATCGAAGACGAGGCCACAAGAGCCGAGAGGGTCAAGAACCCAAGCTGCGGCGGGCAATCGATGAACACCAGATCATAGTTGGCTTCAACCGAGAGGATTGCTTCGCGAAGCCGCAGGTAAAAGGGTGGTTCGGAGCCACGTCGAAGGGCGTAGGGGGTCTCGGTCTCATACTCCGACAGGATCAGGCCACCGGCGGCTATGTCCAGGCCGTGGAAGTAGGTTTTCCGCACCACCTCGCTCATCGGCACAGGGTTATCATACCGGATGGCATCATAGATCGTGCCTTGATGCGTGAAGTCGATTTCAGGCCGCAAACCGGTCATCGACGACAGCGAGGCCTGCGGGTCCATGTCGATCACCAGCACCCGGTAGCCGTGCAAGGCATACCATTGGCTGAGATATGCCGCAGTCGTCGTCTTCGCTGACCCGCCCTTGAACGACACGCAAGAGATTATCTGCAGCGGCTCTGATCCGACCCGCCCGCGCAGATAAAGCGAAGGGTCCCGGGTGGTTCGCGCCAGAGCCAAACGGATCTGCGCAAGGTCGTCGGCTGAGTACAGTTTCCTTCCACGCTCATCGAGCGGGACGTCGGGGATCTTGTCCTCCGCGTGGAGTTTGCGCAGGTGACCAGGCGCGAGCCCGAGAAATTCCGCCGCTTCTGTCGATGAAAAGCTTCTCAAGTACTTCCGGGCGTCAGGCGCAAAATTGCGCTCCAGATGCATCCGGATCGACTCATGCAGTGTGGATGCGTCGCTCTGGAGCTCTGCAAAAACACGCTCTTCGGTCATACTGCCCTCATCCAGATCGTGGTGCGGTTTACCCACACTCACTGTGCTCCTTGGAGCCACGTTTTCTTTGTAGCGCAGAAAACCGAAATTCTCGCGATTTTCCGCTACGACAATGAATGCGTCATGTCTGACAGTGGTGCAAGAAAATTCTACAGCTCGTAGCTGATGCTGGCGGATGAGCGGGCACGTCGTCAGCCTTACTGACCGTCATGACATTGAAAAACATGAACTTCTACCACCTCAGGCAGAGTTCACGCTTGCTACATGTTGTGGTGCTGTCGCCAGTACTGCCTTCTAAGGATGAGCGCACTTTCGAATCGTCAAGGCAACAGCCCCAGCTTCTCCGCCCGTTCCAGCAGCATCTTCACTGAAGAAGGCTGCCAGCTTGTCCGCCCGCGAGGCGTGCGCTCGCGCATTGCTTCCAGTCGGGTGCAGATCGCCTGAAGCGTGATGTCGGGGTCCGCTCCCTTAATGGCGGCGACGATGGCGGGCAGGCGGTCGTTGGTTTCGCGGCGGTCGGCGCGGTCCAGTACCGTCGGCGGTAGGAAGCCGTCCCGAACATAGGCGTTGACCGCGCGCAGAAGCCGACTTTGCGTCCATTGGCGCTCGCGGGGCAAGGGGCCGTTGACGATGCGCACTACGTCTTCCCAGGCCAGGTCCGGGCGCAGGCGGCGAACATAGGGAACCCAGTCCCGCGCCGTCTCGTTCAGGCGCTCCATGTATCCGTCCTGCCGCGCCAGCCGCACCTTGCGCAGCGCGGCGGGATCGTGGGCTCGTAGACCCGGGTTGCCGCCTATCCGGCCTTTGGTTCGTGCGCTGGCCAGCCCAGCCTTGGTGCGTTCGCGGATTAGGGCGCGCTCGAACTCAGCGGCGGCGCCCAAAACTTGGAGGGTGAACTTGCCCTGCGGGGAGGACGTGTCGATCGGGTCCATGAGC
>NZ_VCBQ01000176.1:0-5665 GCF_006386455.1 Paracoccus sp. FO-3
GCTGGTCGGCGGTGGGCGCGGACGGCGTGCCGCTGGCCGCCGCCGCGCTGCCCGCGCGCTTCGCCGCGCTTGGCGCGATCCTGGCCGCGGGACCTTCCGACCTGGCGCTGTCGCTGCGCTTCGAATCCGGCCTGAACGGCGCGGTCATGACCCCGGCCGAGGTCGCCTTTACCGCCTATGACGGCAGCGCGGCGCTGATCCACCTGCCCGAACTCGTCGCCTCGCAGACGGCCGAGACGGCGCCGGACGGCAGCGCCTTCTGGCCGCGCGGCCCGCTGCTGGCCCGGCACAGCCTGGCGGTCCAGGTCGGCGCGGACGGCTCGACCTGGCTTGCGGGGACGACGACGCCGATGCGGCGCAGCCTGGGCGATGCCGCGCCCCTGCCCGGCCCGGTCCCGATCCGGCGGCGCGAGGCGGGCTGGCGCCGGCTGTGTCCGTGGCAAAGCGAATCCGGCCCCGACGTGCTGGAACCGGCCCGGCCGGGGCGGCTGGACATCGACCCGCGCTTCGGGCTTTTCGCGATGAACGCGGGCGACGGCATCGTGCCGCATCCGCCCGCCGCCGGCATCGCCGAGCCGGGCCCGGTGACGGTGGACCTGCAAGAGGGCGCGACCATGCCCATGGGCGCCCTGCCCGTCGACCACCGCCGCTGGCTGGGCCTGCGCCCGGCGCCGACGCGGCTGGTCTCGGCCTCGGGGCATCTTGGCAGCGGCGCCTCGCCGGATCTGCTGGGCCTGCCGCTGCACCGCACGGTCGCGGCAGCGCTGGCGGCGGCAGGCGCGGGCCAGCCCGAGGAGATCATCGAGATCGTCGATTCCGGCTTCTACCCGGCCGAGGCGCTGGCCTGGCCCGCCGGCCCCGCCCGGCTGGAACTGCGCGCCGCGCCCTTCGAGCGGCCGGTGATCCAGGTCGCCTCTTCGGCACCGGGCGCGGCCAGCTATGACAGCCTGGCGCTTGGCGGCATCGCCCTGACCCGCGCGGGCGCGGGCGGCATGACGCTGGAGCTGCCCCCGGCGCAGCAGGTCTTCCTGGGCTTCCTGGGCGTGCTGCGCGCCGACATCACCCTGCGGCTGCGCCTGCTCGAGGCCGCGGGGGTCGAGCGCGCGACGATCCGGCGCTGCATCCTCGGGCCGCTGCTGGTCGATGAACCGGGCGAGATCGACATCGCCGATTCCCTCCTCGCCGCGGCCGAGGACATCCAGCCGGCGCTGACCGCGCCGCTGGCACGGCTGGCCAGCGAACGCGCCACCCTGCTGGGCCGGATCGAGGTGGGCCAGGCCGAGCTTTCCGACACCATCGTCGCCGGGCTCCTGCTGGCGCATGAACGCTTTCGCGGCTGCCTGCGCTATTCGCTGGTCGGCCCCGGCAGCCAGACGCCGCGCCGCCACCGCGTGCTGGAAACCGACCCCGCGACGGGCCAGCCGATCCGCCCGCCCTTCGAAAGCCGCGAGCGCCGCGACCCGGCATTCCTGCGGCTGGATGCACGGGGCGACGGGCGGGTGCTGACCGGCGCTTCGGACGGGGGCGAGATCGGCGCCTTCAACGCCGCAAGGCTGGGCGAGCTTTACGCCGGGCTGGAGCGGCGCCTGGCCGAGCATACGCCGGCCGGGCTGGGAACGGGAATCGTGGCGCGGGCCTGACAGGGCCCCGCCGGACGGGAACGACAGGGAGGACAGGCCATGGAAGGGGATTTTTCGCGCGGACACCGGCCTGACGCCAAGCGCGGGCGCAGCTATCGGCGCGTGCTGCCGCGGCAGGGCGCACCGATCCTCGACAGCGACCTGCATGCGCTGATGGACGCCGGCGACCGCATCGACCGGCAGGGGCTGGCGCATGTCGCCTGCGAAAGCGGCTCGACCGACCTGGGGTTCTTCGTCACGCCGGGGCGGCTTCTGGCGATGTTCGACCCGGTCCTGGGGCAACAGCCGCAGGCGGCGGGCGGCGCCAGTGCGACGCGGGACTTTTCGCGCAAGTATCTGGACCGGCTGCCGGGGCTTCAGCTTGGCGGCGGGGCGGGAACCGTCGCCGTGCCGCTGCGCAGCCCGCTGGCCGCGCCGACGCCCTGCCGGGTCTGGATGCGCGCCGACCAGCCGGCGACGGTGGCGGTCGCGGGCACCGTGCTCAACATCCCGGCGGCCGGCAGCTACGCCCCCTTCGCCGTCACGCTGAACGGGGCGCAGGCCGTCTTCGCCCCCGGCGCGCAGCCCTGCTGGGTCGCCCTGATCGAAACCGAGGCCCCCGCCGCCGCCGCGGCCGTGCTGCATTGGTGCGCAGGCGGCTTCCAGATCGGCGGGCTGCTGGCCGATGCCCGCGAGGCCGCCTGGCCGGACCTGACCGGACCCGCGGCGGACCAGCTGCGCGCCGCCTCGGCCGGGGCGCCGGGCTCGCGCGTCGCGGCCTATCTGGAACTGGCCGAGCGCGTCGTCACCGCCGTCGAGGATCCCGGCCTGCGCGAACAGGCGCTTGGCCCCGGCCGCGAGACGACCAGCCGCTCCGAGGTGGTGGCCCAGGTCAAGCTGGCCCCCGTCACGGGGCTGAGCGATCCCGCGGCCATCGCCGCCGCCTTCGACCGCCTGACCCTGCCCACGGGCAGCGTCACCTTCGGCACCAGCGCCGGCACCGCCGCCGCCGATCCCTGCGACCTGCCGGTGCCGGGCGGCTACAGCGGCACGGAAAACCGCCTGTATCGGCTGGTCGTCCATGAGGTCACGACTGGCGGCGGCGCGGTCACGCGGTTCAAGTGGTCGCGCGACAATGCGGCGGGGCTGTGGCCCTGCACCCTGATGCCCGACCAGCCGCCCGGCGCGGCCGTCACCCATGTCCGCGTCGGCGCGAACGATCCCTTGCGCGCGGGCGACCTGGTCGAGCTGACCTCGGACGCGATCGAGCGCGGCGACGCCGCCCCCGGCGCGGTCAATGCCGCGGGCTTCCTGCGCCCGCGCCGGATGCAGGGGATGCTGTTCCGGCTGGACGGCGGCGATGTCGTCGCCGGCTCGCTGCGCGAGTTCCGGCTGCTGGACCCGCTGACCGAAACCCCGGCACCGCCCTTCAGCCCCGCGCCCCTGGGCAGCGACGGGCTCAAGCTGCGGCTGTGGTCGGGCCTCCTGGAACGGCCCGGCACCGGCGCGGCCACGCTGACGCTGGAACACGGGCTGATCGCCGAGGTCGCCGGCGCCTTCGAGCCCGGCGACTGGTGGCAGGCCGAGGCCCGCGTGCTGGCGCCCCAGGCCAACGGCCCCGCCGTCACCACCGCCCACGGCCCCGAGCGGCAGTTCGCGCCGCTGGCGCTGCTGGAGCGGGGCGCGGCGGCGACGCCGATGATCCTGCGCGCATGGCTGGACAGGCGCAGCCGCAAGCTGTGCCGGCAAGAGGCCGATTTCACCGGCTACGACGGCGCCCGCGTCGGCACAGAGGCCGATACCGTGCAAGAGGCGCTGGACGAACTGTTCCTGCGCCTGTCGGACGGCTGCGGCGAGATCGCGGTGCCGCCGGGGGCCTCGGTCCAGGCGGTGATCGACACCATTCCCCCGGACGGCAACGCCCGCATCTGCCTGAATGCCGGCGTGCGCGACCTGGCCGCGACCATCGTCGTCGCCGACAAGGGCGACCTGATCGTCGGCGGCATCGGGCCGGGCACGATCCTGCGCGGCAACCTGCGACGCATCATCCGCTTCGAGCGCTGCCGCTCGGTCGACCTGCGCGACTTCGCGGCCGAGGCGCTGGCGGCGGGCGACGGCGCAGTCATCGACTTCGTCGATTGCGGCGAGGTGCGGCTGGACCAGATCCGCGTCACCGCGGCCGGCCTTGCCGCACCCGGCCCCGCAGCCGTGCGGCAGGTGTCGGGGCCGGCCCGCCCGACCCGCCGCTTCGCCATGCGCCGCTGCACGCTGAGCCTGGGGCAGTTCGACAGCGGCGTCACCGCCGCCGATCCCGGCCATGCCGAGATCGAGGACAACGTCATCGCCATCCGCCCCGATCCGCTGAACCTTGCCGCCGAACTCGCCGCCGGGGGCGAGACCCTGCGCGCGGTCGGCGAGGTGCTGCTGGACCGCATCACCCTGCATGACGGCGACGGCGGCTTCGACTTCGTCGGCGGGCCGGTCTTCGCCTTTGCCCCGCCGCCGGGCCCGCCCGTGGTGGCGCGGCACGGCATCGCCATGGCGAACGGCATGTGGGGCCGCGACACGCTGAGCTTCTCCACCCATGCGACGCTGGGGAGCGAGCTGTGGGAGCGGGTCGCGGAAACCAACCAGCCCCCCGGCGGCGCCAGCCACCCGCCCGAGATCATGGACGATTTCCTGCGCGACTTTCGCCGCGACCTGGCGCGCGCGGTCTTCGGCCTGGGCTCTTCGGCCACCATCCCGGCCGGGATGGGGCCGCTGTTCCAGCCCCTGCGCGACGGGCTGACCGCCACGAACGGGCTGGTCCACGGCCGGACCGGCATCACCGTCGCCGCCTCTCGCGGGCCGGCGCGCGGCAAGACGCTGGCCCGCCCGGTCGCCGCGCTGCTGGCCCTGCCGGGCCAGGGCGCGCGCATCCGCGGCAACCAGGTTTCGGGCTTCGCCCAGGGGATCCGCGTCGCCGGCTCTTCGGGCCGGTCGCGGTCGAACTTCATTTTCCTGCGCTCGGTCGAGGTGCAGGACAACCGCATCGACCTGCGCCTGCCCTGGCAGGCCCGCCAGCGCGGCGGCATCTGGATCGGCAGCACCCTGTCGGCGCGGATCAACGGCAACCAGGCCATCGACGCCGGCTATGTGCCACTGGCGGATGGCGAGCAGCCGATCGGGCTGGATTGCGACGGCATCCGCCTGTGGGGCTGGTTCGGGCCGCTGGTCGAGGTCAGGGGCAATTTCTGCCACGGCCCCTCGGTCGGGATACGCTGGGTCAGCCTTGGCAATGACGAGCCAAGCTGGGGCCGCCCCGACGTCTTCATCGGCGCCTTTGCCGACAACGCCTATTCGGGGATGGGCAGTCCCAGCCTGCCTGCGACCCTGCCCTGAGGCGGAGAATTGCTTTGGAGCGGACCTGCGGAAATGCTAGGCTGAAGGGGATCTCGAACCGGGAAACTGCGTTCGAGTCGTCTGGTCGGCGGATGCCGAAGGGTTCAAGTCCCTGGGAGTGGACCTTGCTACGGCTTGGTCCACTTCCTCTTTCCGGCGTGCCCCGCAAGGCGGGAGGCCCAGGATGAAGGCCAGGTCCGGCCCCGTTTCGACCCGTTCGGCCGACGCCTCGCGCAGCCCGGCGGCGCCTGCCCCGGCCCCCGCCCCGGTTTCGGCCCCGGTTTCGGCCTCGACCAGCCACGACAACGCCCGGCAGCCGCTGAACCTGCTGCAGCGCAGCCTTGTCGGCGGCGCGGCGCTGCCCGCCAGCCTGCGGGCCCGGATGGAAACGGGCTTCGGCGCCTCGTTTTCCGATGTGCGCATCCATACCGGCGGGGCGGCGGCGCAGGCGACGGGACGGGCGCGGGCCCAGGCGCTGACCTCGGGCAGCGACATCGCCTTTGCGCCGGGCCGCTATCGGCCGGGCTCGACGGCGGGCGACAGCCTGATCGCGCATGAACTGGCCCATGTCGTGCAGCAGCGCCGCTCGGGCGGCGGCGGCGCGGTGCAGGCGAAAGCGCTGGTCTCGAATCCCGGCGATGCGGCCGAAACCGCCGCCGACACGG
>NZ_VCBQ01000177.1:0-5446 GCF_006386455.1 Paracoccus sp. FO-3
GTGGCAATCGAGGATTTCGAACTGCTGGCCGGCGAGGAGCGCTTCGACATCGCCTTTGCGATGCGTGTCGGGGCATTGGACGGCCGCCATCCGGAGATTGTGCAACGCGCCCTTGAACGATTGCGGGCCGCATTGAAACCGGCGGGACGGCTGTTCATCGACACGGGGCATCCGGTTCGGGAGATCAGGCTGGACAGGTAACGGGCTATGGATTGAGCGCGGGAATTGCCGTTGAACCCCTGCTGAATTAAACGAGCGGCATAACAACAGGGGACGCTTATGGCCGATATCGACCTGCATGCCTTGTCGCTGGCCGAACTGA
The DNA here is from genome assembly GCF_006386455.1 of Paracoccus sp. FO-3. Taxonomy (NCBI): domain Bacteria; kingdom Pseudomonadati; phylum Pseudomonadota; class Alphaproteobacteria; order Rhodobacterales; family Paracoccaceae; genus Paracoccus; species Paracoccus sp. FO-3. The sequence goes on from NZ_VCBQ01000177.1 coordinate 323, forward strand.
AGCAGCTGGAAAAGAACGTGGCGAAGGCCATTGCTTCTTTCGAGGATCGCCGCAAGGCCGAGGCCCCTGCGGCGGCGGAAGCGGTGGCAAAAGAGCACGGTTTCTCGCTGGACGAACTGGCGGAAATGACATCGGCGCAAAAGCGGGTCACCGTGGCACCGAAATACCGCCACCCGGAAAACACCGAGATCACCTGGAGCGGTCGTGGCCGCAAGCCCGCCTGGATCGTCGAGGGCCTGGAAGCCGGCAAATCCCTAGAGGACTTCGCCATCTGATCAGGGAGGGCAGGGGAAATGTTCCAGCCCTCGAATGCGGTGCGGCTGCATGTCTCCCTGGCCGGGATCGAGCCGGAGATCTGGCGGCGCCTGGTCGTTCCCTCCGGCTGGACGCTGGACCGGCTGCACCTGGTCCTGCAGGCGGCCTTCGGCTGGACCGACAGCCATCTGCACGAATTCCGCATCGGCGGGTTGCGCTACGGCGATCCGGCCCTGCTGGACGACGGCTTCGGCGGCCCCCCCGTTTTCGACTATGCCGAGGTCCGGCTGCAGGATTTCGTCGGGCGCGACGCCGGCTTCACCTATGCCTACGATTTCGGGGACGGCTGGCAGCACCTGATCCGGATCGAGGACTGGCTGGCGCTCGACCCGGCGCCTCGCCATGCGCTCTGCCTCGAAGGCGGGCAGGCAAGGCCGTCCGAGGCTGTCGGCGGGCCGCGGGGCTACGCGGATTTCCTCGGGATCATCCGCGATCCGGCGCACGAGGACCATCGCTCCACGCTGCGATGGGCGGGCGGGCATTTCGATCCGGAATGGTTCGATCTCGACCTGATCAACAAGGATCTGCGCAATGCGCTGCGCGTGAACGCGTGGCGCCGATTGTATCAGCCGAGGCCGAAGGCGCAGAGGGGTTAGCAGCGCGTATATCACCGACACCTGATCGCCGGATCACCTGGTCGGGGTGATGGATTGGTTGTGACGGGTCTCCCACCGGCTTGGCCCGTCGCGATACCGCCGTGCGCTGATGACCATGGCCTTGGAAGCGTGAAGGCTCGGGCGTCGGCTTGGATGGTAGAGGAACAGCCGTCGAGCATCGGCGACCCGTCATCCAGCACCCGCGCCAGCGCGCCGGCTGGGATATTCGCGGCGGCGATATCCTCGGGGGCATAGGCGATGCCGAAGCCGTTAACAGGCGCATCGATCATGGCGGAGCAGTTGTTGGTTCGTCGTCCGTTCACGCGACCCCACAATTCCTGTCCGCCCTTTTCCAACTCCCAAGCATAGCGCCCCAAGCCGACAGGTCCTAAGACCTCTACGCCACCAACCGGTTCGCCATCGCTGTCAGGCGACGTTTCGGGGTAGGCGCTGAGGGTGCCATCTCGTCTGTAATATCAAGTTTCCTCAGCGCCATGAGGGCGCTTTTCGCCATTTCCGGGGAAACCCTGTCGACGGAGGCACCGCTTGCAATTCGGATGAGTGCCTGAGTGACGGTATCCGCGCCGATCGGGGTCCCGTCCTGTGCAAGGCGCAGAATCACGCGACCGAATGTAAAGGCGATCATGTCAGGGTTATTAGTGTAAAGCAAATTATTACCCTCCTAATAATGTCAACCACCTGCGAGGAATCTCCAAGGGATGACCAATCTACAGTTGTATGTTTGCCAATGTCTTCACCCAGGACAAGTGAGTTCAATGCACGGAGACCAGGAGAAAAAAGCATGACTCGCAGAGGCTTAGGTGAAAATATTGAAGCAAACACAACTTGGACGATAACTCGACGGGCATGAGAGCGTCTGTGGGAAATACCACAGGCGATGTTTACTTGGCCTCACGCCTGAACCCCTTGTTAGATCGATCTTAACCCTTGTTGGCGGAACCATTCGGCATATGTTGGCATATCTCGTTGCCGGCGTCATCGGAGGCATGACGTCGGCGGTTATCACTTTCGCACTGGGCTACGGCCGGGTCGCGGTACTCTCTTGTTATGTCGTCTTCGGCATCGCCGGCCTCATCGCCGCCATGCCGATGCGGCTGACTGTCTCATCCCGGGCAAAAAGCCGGGTGAGGTGGTGGGAATGCGACGCGGTGAAAGATCTGCGCAGAGCCGGATAAGTGCCGCTCCTGCAGCGATGAAGGGCGGATAGCACCCTGGATCGCGCCGCATCCCACCGATCCGAATACCAGACAAAGATACATGTTTAACCAGCCACTCGCCTCGGATGACCGGGGCATAATGGATGATTTCATTATGCTCGGCTTCACCGTGCCCGGGCTTCCGGTTTCCGCGATCTGGCTGTTTCTTAGGATTGAATATGACCCGTCAAAACCATAGCGGCAGGAATCTCTGCACCGATGCGACCAGCGTCTTTCACAGGTTGCTGGCTGAAACAGGCTACCCGCCCAGTCTCGAAGAGGTGGCCAGTGCGCTCGATGTTTTGCCTTCGACCATGATGTCCGTCTTTCGTAACGGGGCGCATCTGATGGAGGTGGCGGTGGAAAGCGCGCTGCTGCGGCTTCACGATCGCTGCATCCGGGTCACGGCGGTGATCGACTGTGCTGACCCGATCGCCCAGCTGGAAGCACTTGCCGACGCCTATATCGGCCGGGCCATCGATCATCCGGGCGTATTCCTGGCCTTCCATTCGCCGGCTCTCGGCGCGCTGCGGGAGAACGATCGCTTCACCCGCTTCGAGCGATCGGTGATCGTGCTGATGCAGCGGCTGCTGGTCCGTGCGAAGAAGGGCGGGCTGCTGGCCGGTGAGGACAATGCGGAAGTACTGGCGGAATTGATCCGCGCCCTCATCTGCGGTGCGCTGCACAAGGTGATGCTGGAACGCCTTCCACAGGGAAAGCCGGACCCAGAAGATTTGGCGGAGATGCGTGCGAACCTTCGGTTGCTGCTGCAGCGGCTGGTCGGATAGCTGCGACCTGAGTTCTCTTTTCCCTTCGGCCTGGTTGCGGCGACGTGATTGATGAGGGCGGGCCGATACCGCGCTTTCCATGACCGGCTTTCGAGGTGGTCGCGGCAAGCTCTTCTTGAGTTGCTGGCGTCGCGCTGGCCCGCAGACCCGGCAGGGCATCGTGGCGGCAGCATGCCCTGTGAGCGAGGCGTCGGTCGACGGGGATGATCCTCGGACTCGCCGCTCGAACCATGCCCTCCGAGGAACCCGGCCTTCTCGCCCGGTAGATGCTGGGTCCCCATGTCGCGACGCCTATTGCATCCGGCCGGTCGTGGTGGCCTTGCGCCGGGCGGCACCATATTGCCGCCACAACCCCAGGGAATACAGCGCCAGTGCCGCCCAGATCAGCGGAAAGGCGATCCTTCGCGACTGGTCGAACGGCTCGCCGAAGACCAGCACCGCGCACAGAAAGATCAGCGTCGGCGCGATATATTGCAGGATGCCGACCGTGGTCAGCCGCACCAGCTTGGCGCCGTTGGCATAGAGCATCAGCGGGACGGCCGTGACCACGCCGCAACCGAGCAAGAGCAGCGTGTCGGCGCCCGCGCCCGTGCCGAAATGCGACTGGCCGGTCAGCGTCAGCCACAGCAGGATGGCCGCCGCAAAGGGGCACAGCACCAGGACCTCGAGCGTAAAGCCCTGGTTGGGACCAAGTGGCAGGCTCTTCTTGCAATAGGCGTAGAAGCCCCAGGTCAGGGTCAGCCCCAGCGCCACCAGCGGCAGGCGGCCTGCCTGCACGGTCATGATGACAACTGCGACCGCGGCCAGCGCGATGGCCATGAGCTGCGTCCGTCCCAGGCGCTCCTTCAGCAGCACCGCCCCCAGGAAAACGCTGAACAGAGGGTTGATATAATAGCCCAGCGCCGCCTCCATCGCGTGATCGTTGATGATCGCCCAGACATAGACCAGCCAGTTGACCGAGATCAGCATCGCCGTCAGCACCGCCATTGCCAGCAGGCGCGGCGTGCGCAGCGCCGCGATCACCTCGGCCGCGCGCCCTTGCCAGATCAGCACCGCCGCCGCGATGGGTAGCGACCAGATCACCCGATGGGCGACGACCTCGACCGGCGGCACATGCGCCAGCGCCTTCATGTAAAGCGGCAGAAAGCCCCAGAGGACATAGGTCAGGATCACCAGGACCAGGCCACGGGGGGAATCGCTGTTGAGATCGGCAGGGCTGCTCATATCGGTTGCATAGGCTGCAATCCGCGGCCGTGCCAGACGCTGCGGTGCCTGGTCCGATAAGCTGGCCTCTGATCGACAATCGCCAAGGGTGAAGGGGCGCCAGAATCGCGAAAAACCTGCGTCGACCCGATCGGCCTCTCCTTTTCCCTTGGTAACAGCCCGATGGAGGATCGAGATGGGGCAAGGATATGTGCCTGAACTACATGATCCGAACCGTTGCAAGGCCAAGGAGCAGTTGAATGCTCCGTTGGCCGACGATGACGCCCATCACCTGTTCGAGGCAGTCGTTGCCGCACTTGATGCGGAGAGGAGGTTCGATCTGCCGGCTGCTTGTATGCTCGGTAAGTCAAGGGCGGCCCCGAGCCGCCGGTCGAGAGACCGGCGACGCTGCAGCGCGGCTTTCTCAGACCGGACAGCCGTGCTTGCCGCAACGATTTGCCAGGGCTCGCCGAGACCAGGATCATCGTGGAAAGGTGGCGATGCCACTAGAATACCGTGCGCCCGCATGGATCGCTCGGCTACAAGCCTCCGGCTCGGGAAGTCTTCATCCCCGCGTTTCCAGCGCGGACAGCTCGACAACCTGGGCCAGCAACGCCGTCCGCGCTGGAAACACGACCAGCATTGCACCAACAATCAAAATGGGCCCGTCATCGGGGGCCGATGGACAAGGCAGCCGGGCGTCGATCAGGGTTCCGCAGACCGGCAGCCACGCCCCGGCGTCGCGTCAGGGTGAGGCGGATCCCTGCGCTGCATATACCAGCAAGACGAGCCCTTGGGCGGCAACGGCGAGAGCCGAGGGCGCGACCAGCATCACCGCTGGGCCGTATGCCGGCATGCCGGCCTTGCGCCGTCGCTCGATGGCGGGCAGGGGGGCTCCCGATCGGCCCCCCGCGCCTGGAAGGCCTTCAGCCATGGTTTTCCCTGTCGTTACAGGTCCGCGCAGGCTGCACCGGCTATGCCTCGCGATCCTTGCGGCGCTGCGTG
>NZ_VCBQ01000178.1:0-5252 GCF_006386455.1 Paracoccus sp. FO-3
CAGCCCGCCCCAAGGCAAAAGCCCGGCCCGGCGCTACAATCTGCACCATCCCGTGCTGGAGGCGGCGGTGCGGCTGATGAGTTCGCATATCGCCGATCCGCTGTCGGCCGACCAGCTTGCGGAGCTTTCCGGTTGCAGCCTGCGCCAGCTACAGCGCTGCTTTTCGGACCACTTCGGCCTGTCGGTCATGGAGTTCTACCGGCGTTTGCGGCTGGAGAAGGCGAACGAGCTGCTGCGCCATTCCGCCCTGCCGATCGCCGAAATCACCGCGATCACCGGCTTTGCGACCATGCAGCATTTCAGCCGGTGTTTCGCGCAAGCCTTCGGCGTTCCGCCGGGACAACGCAGGCTGCAAGGGCTGGGCGCACCCGGATCGGAGGCCGTCAGCGGTAAGCGTGCATGGCGCCCGCCCATAGCAGGCGCCCAGGAATCCGTCAGATGTCCAAGGTATTGTCCCGTTCCCACTGGGTCAGATGACCGCAATAGGAATTCCACTCCTGTGTCTTCATCTTGATATAGGCGGCCGAGAAATCCTCGCCCATCGCGGCCTTCAGCCCGGCGTCGTCGTCATAGGCGCGGATCGCGTCCAGCAGGTTCAGCGGCAGCTTCGGCGCATCGATGATGCGGTGGCCTTCGGCATACATGTCGATGTCGTGGCGCTTGCCGGGATCGGCCTTGCTGCGCAGCCCCGAAAGTCCCGCCGCGATGATCACGGCTTGCAGAAGGTAGGGGTTGACCGCGCCGTCGGGCAGCCGCAACTCGAACCGGCCCGGTCCGGGGACGCGCACCATATGGGTGCGGTTGTTGCCGGTCCATGTGACCGTATTGGGCGCCCAGGTCGCCCCCGAGACGGTGCGCGGCGCGTTGATGCGCTTGTAGCTGTTCACCGTGGGATTGGTAATCGCGGCCAGCGCAGAGGCGTGCTTCATGACCCCGCCCAGGAAATGCCGGCCCTCGTCTGACAGGCTGAGTTCCTTGCCGTCGTCGGCAAAGGCATTGCGCCCGTCCCTGGTCCAGACCGAGATATGGACATGGCAGCCGTTGCCGGTCAGGCCTATGATCGGCTTGGGCATGAAGGTGGCGCGCAGCCCGTGCTTTTCGGCGACCGAGCGGGTCATGAACTTGAAGAAGCTGTGCTTGTCCGCCGTGGCCATGGCGCTGTCGTATTTCCAGTTCATCTCGAACTGGCCGTTCGCGTCCTCATGGTCGTTCTGATAGGGTTCCCAGCCCAGTTCCAGCATGTAGTCGCAGATCTCGGCCACCACATCGTAGCGCCGCATCACCGCCTGCTGGTCGTAGCAGGGTTTCACCGCGGTATCGGCGGGGTCGGAGATCTGCGTGCCCTCGGGCGTCAGCAGGAAGAATTCCGGCTCGACCCCGGTCTTGACCACCAGGCCCATTTCCGCGGCCTCGGCCGTCAGCCGCCCCAGCACGTTGCGAGGCGCCTGCGCCAGCGGTCCGCTGTCCGACATGACGCAATCCGAAGCGACCCAGGCCACTTCCCTTTTCCACGGCAGCTGGATGACCGAGGAGGCGTCCGGCAGCGCCAGCATGTCGGCATGGGCGGGGGTCAGGTCCAGCCATGTGGCGAAACCGGCGAAACCGGCGCCGTCCTTCTGCATCTCGGCGATGGCCTGCGCCGGCACCAGCTTGGCGCGCTGCGATCCGAACAGGTCGGTATAGGAAATCATGAAGTATTTGACGCCCTTCTCACGGGCGAATTCGGCGAGATCGGTCATGCGGAAGGTTCCCGTTGGAGGAAAAGAGCTGGATCGGGGCAGGATGCGATGTCCTGCCCTCTGGTCGTTGGTTCAGAAGCCGTTCTGGCCGGGAATCCAGTTGGTGCCCGCCAGCGGGACGCCCGCCATGGCGGCGGCTTCCAGCGTCAGGGCGCAAAGATCCTCGGGTTCCAGGTTGTGGACATGGCTCTTGCCGCAGGCCCGCGCGATGGTCTGGCATTCCAGCGTCATCACGGCCAGGTAGTTGCGCAGCCGCCGCGCGCCCTCGACAGGGTCGAAACGCTTCATCAGTTCGGGGTCCTGCGTGGTGATGCCGGCGGGATCGCGGCCTTCGTGCCAGTCGTCATAGGCATCCGCCGTGGTGCCGAGCGCGGCATAATCCTCGTCCCATTTCGGGTCGTTCTCGCCCAGGGCGATCAGCGCGGCGGTGCCGATGGCTACCGCATCGGCGCCAAGCGCCAGCGCCTTGGCCACATCCGCGCCGGTGCGGATCCCGCCCGAGACGACAAGCTGCACCTTGCGGTGCATCCCCAGGTCTTGCAGCGCCTTCACCGCCGGGCGGATGCAGGCCAGCGTCGGCTGGCCGACATTCTCGATGAAGACGTCCTGCGTCGCGGCGGTGCCGCCCTGCATCCCGTCCAGCACGACCACGTCGGCGCCCGCCTTCACCGCCAGGGCGGTGTCGTAATAGGGGCGCGCGCCACCGACCTTGATGTAGATCGGCTTTTCCCAGTTGGTGATCTCGCGCAGTTCCAGGATCTTGATCTCCAGATCGTCCGGGCCGGTCCAGTCGGGATGGCGGCAGGCCGAGCGCTGGTCGATGCCGATGGGCAGGTTGCGCATCCCGGCCACCCGCTCGGTGATCTTCTGGCCCAGAAGCATGCCGCCGCCGCCGGGCTTGGCGCCCTGGCCGACGACGATCTCGATCGCATCGGCGCGGCGCAGGTCGTCGGGGTTCATGCCGTAGCGGCTGGGAAGATACTGATAGACCAGCTTTTCCGAATGCCCGCGTTCCTCGTTCGTCATGCCGCCGTCGCCGGTGGTGGTCGAGGTTCCGGCCAGCGTCGCGCCGCGCCCAAGGGCCTCTTTCGCGGGACCGGATAGCGCGCCGAAGCTCATGCCCGCGATGGTGATCGGGATCTTCAACTCGATGGGCTTTTTCGCGAACCGCGTGCCCAGCACCACCGAGGTGTCGCATTTCTCGCGGTAACCCTCCAGCGGGTAGCGCGAGATCGAGGCGCCCAGGAACAGCAGGTCGTCGAAATGCGGCACCCTGCGCTTGGCGCCGCCGCCGCGGATGTCGTAGATGCCGGTATCGGCGGCGCGGCGGATTTCGGCGTTGATGCCGGGCGAGAAGGTCCAGCTGTCGCGCGGCAGGGTTTGCGGCGTCTTGTCCATGATATCCCTCATCAATAGGCGCCGGCGTGATCGACGTGGAAGTTGTAGAGCTTGCGGGCCGAGCCGTAGCGCTTGAACTCCTCGGGCTTCGCATCGGCGCCGGCGCGTTCCAGCAGGTCGCGCAGGATCTCGACATGCTCGGGGCGCATCTCTTTCTCGATGCAGTCCGAACCCAGCGACTTGACGGCGCCGCGCACGAACAGCCGCGCCTCATAGAGGCTGTCGCCAAGCGCGTCGCCCGCATCGCCCAGCACCACCAGATTGCCCGACTGCGCCATGAAGGCCGACATATGGCCGATATTGCCGAAGACCACGATGTCGATGCCCTTCATCGAGATGCCGCAGCGCGAACTGGCATTGCCCTTGATGACCAGAAGCCCGCCATGGCCGGTGGCACCCGCGTATTGGCTGGCGTCGCCCTCGATGACGACAGTGCCCGACATCATGTTCTCGGCCACGCCCGGCCCGGCCGAGCCGGTGACCTTGACGGTCGCCTGCTTGTTCATCCCGGCGCAGTAATAGCCGGTCGAGCCCTTGACGGTGACTTCGATGGGCGCATCCAGGCCCACGGCGATGGCATGGGCACCCTTGGGGTTCTCGATCACCCATTCGGTCTGGTTGGTCCGGGAAGCCTGCGCCTGAAGCGCCGCATTGACGTCGCGCAGCGGCGTGGTGGCAAGGTCGATGGTCTGCATCTCAGCGCTCCCAGAAATAGACGGTGGCGGGCTCGGGTTCCCAGACGCGGGCGCTCTCGATGCCGGGCAGGTTTGCAAGGGCGCGGTATTCGCTGCCGAAGGCGACGTAATCCTCGGTCTCGGCCATGACGGCGGGCTTGCAGGCGACGGGGTCGCGCACCACGCCGAAGCCATTGCGGGTGCCGACGACGAAGGTGAAGAAACCGTCCAGATCCTGCAACGTGCCTTCCAGCGCCTCGCTGAGGCTGGCGCCTTCGGCCAGGCGCGACGAGATATAGCAAGCGGCGACCTCGGTATCGTTCTGTGTTTCCGGGGCGAAACCCTTCTGGGTCAGTTCACGGCGCATCTGGTTGTGATTGGACAGCGAGCCGTTATGCACCAGGCACTGGTCGGCGCCGGTCGAGAAGGGATGCGCGCCCAGCGTCGTCACCGCGCTTTCCGTCGCCATGCGGGTATGGCCGATGCCGTGGCTGCCGGCCATCTGGCGCAGGTGAAAACGGGCGGCGACCTGTTCGGGCAGGCCGACCTCCTTGAAGATTTCCATCGCGTGGCCCGAACCCATGACGCGGATGCCTTTCCCGGCCAGAAAGCCGCGGGCCTCGGGCTCTGTGCCCTCGGGCAGGGTCAGCACCGCATGAGTGTCGATGACCCGCATCCCGACCGTATCCCCCAGCGCATCGGACAGCGCCGCGTCGAGGCCACGGAATGCCGTTTCCGGGTCGTCCGACTGGACGGTGATCTTCGGCTTGCCGCCATCATTGCCGTAGATGGCGATTCCCGCGCTGTCCGGCCCGCGATCCGTCATCGTGATCAGCATGTCCGTCAGCAGGTCGCCTAGCTTCGGCTGCAATTCCTGGTTCTTCAGGAACAGACCAACGATACCACACATCCCTTGCCGTCCTCGTAATCAGCTTCGCTTACCTGATGATTACCTATGAGAAATAAAATTTCTTCAAGGGAAATATGTGGGATTCCTGCCATTGCGCATGCCGCGGAAGTCTCCTGCCGCTTCGGCGTTCAGGAAGCTGAACCATGATCGGGCAACTGCCCGGCACATGAGCAATTCGAAAACGCAGAGCTGGTGAGCCGGCTAATTCCCCATCCCTGGGCACTGGGAACGGTCAGGCGCTGGCCAAGCCAGCCCAACCTCGGCCATGCAAGCGCTTGGATTTTTCGGTCCACATCAAGGACGTTTGCCGCGATATTGGCCTTTCGCGCAGTTCCCTTCCATCCACCTCTCCCCGCTGGCCGGGATCAGCGCGACGGGCCGGGGCTTCGTGCTGGAGCCGTGCGGCGTGCGCAGGATCGCCGTGCTGGCCCCGCCGGTCGAGGGTGATCATGCCGGGCTGCTGGCCCTGCTTTCCGATGGCGAGGCCTGGTCGAGTTCGAGGAAGGGCTGACCGACCGCGACTACGGCAGC
>NZ_VCBQ01000179.1:0-5223 GCF_006386455.1 Paracoccus sp. FO-3
GGCCAGGTCGCATCCGCACCCGGAGCTTCGCGATCGCACGATCTGGGAGGTTCATTTGGGCCATCACGCTGCAGGAGGAATTCTTGTCGATCGAAACCGCCTTGCGCTCTTCAAGCCCGGTTTCGTCGGGCCGCGCTGTGAAGTCGCCGAGAACCACCATCTTCAGAGGCAGTTCAGCCTCTGCTTGCCGATCGCCGGCTCCGGGGACGAACTTGGCGTTGATTCGCTCCTTGGGAGCGACCGACACGCCCTTTAACCATTACACATCTCCTCGGAACCCATGCATGCGCATAACGATAGTTAACGCGCCAGCAAGTCGGCCTTGAGTTGCACGAAGCCCGACTTTCCTGTTGATCCGCACCCATCCGCTCGCATGGGCAGATCGAAGGAAACGCTACATATTGTCGTCATACTGAAGATAACTGCATGAATATACCACACATATGGCATACGATGGCATGCAGCCAGTTGCCCGCCCCTGCGCGCTTGCACCGCATCTTCCCATGGGCAGGACGCCTTCCGACGCTGCCGGCGATCATGTCGCCGACTCAGCTTCGATAGCGATGAACCGGATCACCTCGCCTGCTTCGTCAGGCGCAGGAAGTCCGACCCGCGGCAGCCGTAGCCCTCGCGCTTGCGCTCCTCGGCACGCACCAGCGCGAAGAGACAAGCCTCGGCATCCTCATGCTATCGGAACAGGAAGGCTCGAATCTTCCGGTCGTGGCCGCCGATATGGTCGTAATGCCCGGTCAGCGTGCCGGCCATGACCTCGCCGAACAGTCCGCCCCGCATGATCGAGGGCAGTCAGGAGGGATAGGTCGCGTGAGCCTCGTCGGCGTCGGGATGGGGTCGATCCCCATCTGCTCATGGAAGAAGGCGCGCATCGGCAGGGGCGGATTCGAGATAGCCAACGAGATCAGCTATCAGCGCGTCGTCGCGGTCGCAGCGCTGCTCCAGCAGGAGATGGCCGTGATTTCGGACATCGCTCGGGAGTGCTCGAACCAGCGTTTCAGCGCATCCGGCGGGCGCGGACGAATATGCACGGTCAACGCGAAACTCCCCAGCACCTGTTTGGGAAAGTCGCCCACCCGCATAAAATGCTGATGCATCCGAGAAGCACGCCCGCCATCCCGCGCCCCAGGCCCCCCGCTGCAAAGGGTCCATGCTGCGAAGGGCGCGGACGTTCGGGCGGACGGATCAAAGCCCCAGGCACCAGCGCATGACGGCCTTTTGCGCATGCAGCCGGTTCTCGGCCTCGTCGAAGATGACCGAGTTCGGGCCGTCCATCACCGCGCTCGTCGCCTCGTCGTCGCGATGCGCGGGCAGGCAATGCATGAACAGCGCATCGGGCTTGGCGCACGCCATCAGCGCCTCGTTCACCTGGTAGGGACGCAACTGGTTGTGCCGCCGCTCGCGCGCCGATTGCGGGTCGTGCATCGACACCCAGGTATCCGTCACCACCAGGTCGGCGCCCTCGACCGCCTTGGCCGGGTCGCGCTCGATCACCGCCTGCACGCCCTGGGCGCGGGCGAAGTCCAGCGCCTCGCGCTCGGGGTCCAGCGTCGGCGGGCCGGTAAAGGTGAAGTCATAGCCGAACTGGCCGGCGGCATGGATCAGCGAGCAGCAGACATTGTTGCCGTCGCCCGACCAGACCACTTTCCTGCCGGCGATGGGGCCGCGATGTTCCTCGAAGGTCATCACGTCGGCCATGATCTGGCAGGGATGGGTGCGGTTCGTCAGCCCGTTGATCACCGGGACGCTGGCATATTCCGCCATCTCCAGCAGCGTCGCCTCTTCGAAGGTGCGGATCATGATCAGGTCCACATAGCGCGACAGCACCCGCGCGGTGTCGGCGATGGTCTCGCCGTGGCCCAGCTGCATCTCGCTGCCGGAGAGGACCATGGTCTGCCCGCCCATCTGCCGCACGCCCAGGTCGAAGCTGACGCGGGTCCGGGTCGAGGGCTTTTCGAAGATCAGCGCCACCATGCGGTTCCTGAGCGGCAAATCGGCGTCGGGCGCACCCTTGGGCTGGCCGTTGCGCGCATCCTTCATCCGGCGCGCAGCGTCGATCATGCCGCGCAGGTCTGCCTTGTCGGTGGTATGGATGTCGAGGAAACTGTTCATTTGTGACTGTCTTTCGGATTGATCTGGCAAGCAAGCCGCTTTGCCTAGGGGAGGTCAAGGCCAAAGGCCCCGCGTCGTGGCGGAAATCGACCTCTCCTCATCGGTGCCGCGTCATGATGCGCGCCAGGGTTCCGTCTTCCGAAGGGCGCAGTTCCTCGCCGCGGAAGCCGGCCTTTTCATAGGCGCGGATCGCGCGCAGGTTGTCGGGCTCGGGGTCGATGACCAGGACCGGCGCCTCGGCCAGCAATGCATCGGACAGGGCGCGCAGCCAAAGCCCGCCGTGGCCGAACCCCTGGGGGCCGGAAAAGCAGTCGATCGCCAGCGCATCGCCGGGCAGGCCGGCGAAATGCGGCGCGCCCCAGTGATGCGCCGGGTAATACTGGGCATAGGCGATGGGCGCGCCGTCGCAAAGCGCGATGACCTGCCGCATCGCCGGCTCGTCCAGATCCTCAGCGATCCCGGCCAGCTCCGCCTCGGCCCCGCGCCACCAGCGCGCGACCTCGGGCTGGCGCAGCCAATCCGCCAGCATGGGCAGGTCGGCGCGCGTGACCGGCCGGAAGCCGAACCTATCCATCCAGCCTGCCGGCGGCCCGGTCCAGCCGGGCGACCGCCTCGGCGATCTCCGCATCGCTGATGGTCAGCGGCGGCAGCAGGCGCAGGGTGTTGTCGGCCGCGGCCACGGTCAGGATGCGCTCGGCATAGCCGGCATTGACCAGATCGCCCGGCGCGACCTTGCATTTCAGGCCCAGCATCAGCCCCTGGCCGCGCACCGTTTCGAAGACCTCGGGATGCGCCGCCACCAGCCCCTCCAGCTTCTGCCGGAAAAGCGCGGCCTTGCGGTTCACCTCGGCCAGGAATTCGGGCTGGGCGATGATCTCCATCACCTTGGCGCCCACCGCGCAGGCCAGGGGGTTGCCGCCATAGGTCGAGCCATGCGTGCCCGCCACCATGCCGGCAGCCGCCTTTTCGGTCGCGACCACCGCACCCAGCGGGAAGCCGCCGCCGATGCCCTTGGCGATCATCATGATGTCGGGGGTGATGCCGGCATATTCATGCGCGAACAGCTTGCCGGTGCGGCCCATGCCCGATTGCACCTCGTCCAGCACCAGCAGCGCGCCGGTCTGGTCGCAAAGCGCGCGGATCGCTGCCAGGTCGGCGTCGGGCAGCGGGCGGATGCCGCCCTCGCCCTGCACCGGCTCCAGCATGACGGCGGCGGTGCGGTCCGAGATGGCGGCCTTCAGCGCCTCCATGTCGCCCCAGGGCAATTGCCGGAAACCGGGCATCAGCGGGCCGAAGCCCTTGACCATCTTTTCCGACCCCGCCGCCGCGATGGCGCCGGTGGAGCGGCCGTGGAAAGCGCCCTCGAAGGTCAGGATCTCGTAGCGGTCGGGATCGCCCTGCTCGCTCCAATACTTGCGCACCATCTTGATCGCCAGTTCCGCGGCCTCGGTGCCGGAGTTGGTGATGAAGGCGGTGTCGGCAAAGGTATGCCCGACCAGCAGGTCGGCGAGCCTTTCCTGCTCGGGGATCTGGTAGAGGTTCGAGACATGCCAGATCCGGCCCGCCTGTTCGGTCAGCGCGGCGACCAGGTCGGGATTGGCATGGCCCAGCGCATTCACCGCGATGCCCGCGCCCAGGTCCAGGTATCGCGTCCCGTCCGTCGCGATGGCCCAGGAGCCCTCGCCCCGCTCGAAGGCGATGGGGGCACGGTTATAGGTCGGCAGGACATGCGAAATCATGGAGTTACCCTCTCTGGGAACGGCCGCGCGGCGGCACCATGGCTGACGGAAAGGCAGGCGGGATCGGACGTCGAAAGCGTCAACGTCGGGGACGGGCGATATGGGCGGTCCGAGCGATCATGCCCGTTCGCATAGCGCGGAAGCGGCCCCCGTGCAACGGGGATTTCAGGGCTTCATGCGATAGCCCGAGGCCAGCCAGCGCCAGGCGGTGAACAGCACCAGCGCCACGGCCAGCCCGCAGACCGCCAGCCCGCGCAGCACCGGCGCGTCGGAAACCCCGGCGATGCCGTAGCGCGCGCCGTCGATCAGGTAGAAGATCGGGTTCCAATGCGCCAGCGCCCGGAACGGCTGGGGCAGCGCCTCGACCGAATAGAAGGTGCCCGACAGGAACGACAGCGGCGTGACGATGAAATTGGTGATGACCGCCATCTGGTCGAATTTCTGCGCCACGATCGCGGCCAGCAGCCCCAGCCCGCCCATCAGCAGCGCGCCCAGCACCACGAAGGCCAGCGCCCAGAAGGGATGCGCCACCCCCTGCCCCAAGACCAGCGCCATGCCGGTGGCGATGGCGGCGGCGACGATCAGCGCCCGCGTCACCGCCCCGGTCAGGTAGCCTGCCAGGATCTCGCCCGCCGACAGGGGCGGCATCAGCGTATCGACGATATTGCCCTGCATCTTGGCCGAGATGATGCTGGAGGAGGTATTGGCGAAGGCGTTCTGGATCACCGTCATCATCAGGATGCCGGGCCCCAGGAAGGCCAGGTAGGGCAGGCCCATCACCTCGCCCCGGTTTTGCCCCAGCGCCAGCGCAAAGACGATCACGAACAGCGCCGAGGTCATCAGCGGCGCGAAGATGGTCTGCTGCCAGACGCTGAGGAAGCGCATGATCTCGCGCCGGCTGAGCGTGTATAGGCCCAGCCAGTTCACCCGGCCAAAGCGGCGCACGCCCATCTGGCGAAATCCGGGGCGGGACTGGATCGGCTGCATCGGGGCTCCTTGAATTTGCGGGCTCGGATGGGTAAATCTGGCTATCCCCGGATTTAAGGCCGGGTCTTGCGGAATTGAAGCCACTAGCACGAAGAGCGCCGGGACGCATCCCGGTGCAGGAAAGGCAAGCCATGTCCTGGACCGACGAGCGCGTCGAGACGTTGAAACGCATGTGGGCCGAAGGCCAGTCGGCCAGCCAGATCGCCAAGGAGCTGGGCGGCGTGACCCGCAACGCGGTGATCGGCAAGGTCCACCGCCTGGGCCTGTCGAATCGCGCCGAAGAGGGCGCGGACCCGGCGCCCGAACCCGTTGCCGCCAAGCCCGCCGTCGCGGCCGCCCCCGCGCCTGAACCCAGGCCCGCCGCGCCCGAGCC
>NZ_VCBQ01000018.1:0-65599 GCF_006386455.1 Paracoccus sp. FO-3
CTGGCCAACGGGGCCGGGCGCCTGCGGGCGCGGCGGCTGCGGCAGCGCCAGCGACAGCCCGACCAGCGCCGCGCCGCAGGCCAGCGCGCCATGAACCAGACCCGTCGCGAACCCTCTTGCCATGCCCTTGCCCAGCCCCTGCCCCCAATGCCGCGCCGCATGCGCCCTGGCGCCGTTTTTCTTGCCTCGCGCTCTTGACCCGCGGCAAGGCTTTAGCCCATCTATAGCCGCAGAATTTCCGGGGTTCACCCCCCAATGCAAGGCGCCCCAGCCGGAAGGCCCAGACCATGATCCTGCTCATCGACAATTACGACAGCTTCACCTGGAACCTCGTGCATTACATGGGCGAGGCCGGGGCCGAGGTCGTCGTCCGCCGCAACGACGCCTTGTCCGTCGAAGAGGCGCTGGGGATGGGCGCGCAGGGCATCGTGATCTCGCCCGGCCCCTGCGATCCGGCCCATGCCGGGATCATCGTGCCGCTGATCCGCGCGGCGGCGGACAAGGGCGTGCCGCTGTTCGGGGTCTGCCTGGGCCACCAGGCCATCGGCGAGGCCTTCGGCGGCAAGGTGGTGCGCGCCGGCCGCATCGTGCATGGCAAGACCGACGCGATCAGCCATGACGGGACCGGGGTGTTCGCCGGCCTGCCCTCGCCACTGACCGCGACGCGCTATCATTCGCTGACGGTCGAGCCGGAAAGCCTGCCCGAATGCCTGCGCGTCACCGCCACTGCCGCGGACGGCACGATCATGGGGCTGATGCACCGGACCCTGCCGGTCGAGGGCGTGCAGTTCCATCCCGAAAGCATCGCCTCGGAACATGGCCACGACATGATCCGCAACTTCCTGCGCCGCTGCTCGAACCTGGACCGCGCCGCATGAGCGCGGCGACCGACATCCGCCCGCTGATCGGCCTGGCCGCCAACCGGCCCCTGACCGGGACCGAGGCCGAGGCGGCCTTTGGCGCGCTGTTCGAGGGCGCGGCCACCCCCGCCCAGATCGGCGGCCTGCTGATGGCCATGCGCGTGCGCGGCGAGACGGTCGAGGAGATGGCCGCCGCCACCCGCGCCATGCGCGCCCGCATGAACCGCATCCAGGCGCCAGAGGGCGCGATGGACATCGTCGGCACCGGCGGCGACGGCAAGGGCACGCTGAACATCTCGACCGCCACCGCTTTCGTGGTCGCGGGCGCCGGCGTGCCGGTCGCCAAGCACGGCAACCGCAACCTGTCCTCGAAATCGGGCTCGGCCGACGCGATCACCCATCTGGGACTGAACGTGATGGGCACGCCCGAGATCGCCGAGGCCGCGCTGGCCGCCACCGGCATCTGCTTCATGATGGCGCCGGTGCATCATCCGGCCATGCGCCATGTCGGCCCGGCGCGGGCGGAACTGGGCACGCGGACGATCTTCAACCTGCTGGGGCCGATGACCAACCCCGCCTCGGTCAGGCGGCAATTGACCGGCACCTTCGACCGGGTCTGGAACCGGCCCATGGCCGAGACGCTGCGCGAGCTTGGCTCGGAATGCGCCTGGCTGGTGCATGGCGGCGACGGCACCGACGAGATCTCGATCGCCGAGCCGACCTGGGTGGCGCAGCTCAAGGACGGCGAGATCACCGAGTTCCAGATCTCGCCCGAGGATGCCGGCCTGCCCGTCCATCCATTCGAGGCGATCCTGGGCGGCGATCCTGCGCAGAACGCCGCAGCGCTGCGGGCGCTGCTGGAGGGCGCGCCGGGCGCCTATCGCGACGCCGTGGTGCTGAACGCCGCCGCCGCGCTGCTGATCGCCGGCAAGGCCGCCTCGCTGCGCGAAGGGGCCGAGATCGCCCGCGATTCGATCGACAGCGGCAAGGCCAGGGCCAAGCTGGCCGCGCTGGCCGCCGAGGTGGGCGCGCCGGCCGAGCCCCATGGCTGAGGGCATCCCCGTTCCCGCCGCCTGGGCCGAACTGCCGTTCTTTCGCCAGGACTGGCCGGCCATCGCCGCCCGCCTGCGGGACGGCGACTGGCTGCCCGGTCCCGCCCGCGTCTTTGCCGCGCTGGAGCTGACCCCGCCCGAGCAGGTCCGGGTGGTGATCCTGGGGCAAGACCCCTATCCCACGCCGGGCCATGCCAACGGGCTGGCCTTTTCGGTCACGCCGGAAACCGCCCTGCCGCGGTCGCTGAAAAACATCTATGCCGAGATGCGCGACGATCTGGGCGCCGCCCCGCCGAACGGCGACCTCAGCCATTGGGCGCGGCAGGGGGTGCTGCTTTTGAACACCTCGCTTTCCGTGCTGCCCGGCCAGGCCGGCGCCCATGCGAAATGGGGCTGGGAGAAGCTGGCGCGCCAGGCCGTCGCCCGCGCCCAGGCCGAACGGCCGCTGGCCTTCATCCTCTGGGGCGCGCATGCGCAAAAGGCGCTGGCCGGGCTGCCGCGGCCGCAGGACCTGGTGATCGAAAGCGCCCATCCCTCGCCCTTGTCGGCGCGGCGCGGCTTCTTCGGCTCGCGCCCCTTCGGCCGGGTGAACGACTGGCTGCGGTCGCGGGGCGAGCCGCCGATCGACTGGGCCCTTTCCGAAACCGCCGCCGCGGGGTAAACCGACGCCATGGATATTCTCGACCGCATCAAGGCCTACAAGCTGGAAGAAATCGCCGCCGCCAAGGCCGCCCGCCCGCTGGCCGGGGTCGAGGCCGCGGCCCGTGCCGCCACCCCGCCGCGCGGCTTTGCCCGCGCGCTGGAGGGCAAGGCCGCGACCGGCCATGCGCTGATCGCCGAGATCAAGAAGGCCAGCCCCTCCAAGGGTCTGATCCGCCCGGATTTCGACCCGCCCGCGCTGGCCCGCGCCTATGAGGCCGGGGGGGCGGCCTGCCTGTCGGTGCTGACCGACGCCCCCAGCTTCCAGGGTGCGCCCGAGTTCCTGACCGCCGCGCGCGATGCCTGCGACCTGCCGGCGCTGCGCAAGGATTTCCTCTACGATCCCTACCAGGTGGCCGAGGCCCGCGCCTGGGGTGCCGATTGCATCCTGATCATCATGGCCTCGGTCGACGACGCCTTGGCCGCCGAGCTTGAGGACGCCGCCTTCCACTGGGGCATGGACGCGCTGGTCGAAGTGCATGACCGCGCCGAACTCGACCGCGCGCTGCGGCTGAAATCGCCGCTGATCGGGGTGAACAACCGCAATCTCAAGACCTTCGAGGTCAGCCTGGACGTGACGCTGGACCTGGCGCCGCATGTGCCCGCCGATCGCGACCTGGTCTGCGAAAGCGGGCTGTTCACGCCTGCCGACCTGAACCGCATGGCCGAGGCCGGGGTCAGGCGCTTCCTGATCGGCGAAAGCCTGATGCGCCAGCCCGACGTGACCGGCGCCACCCGTCAGATCCTGGGCCTCGCGGCATGAGCCTGACGCATTTCGACGCCCAGGGCCAAGCGCATATGGTCGATGTCTCGGACAAGCCCGAGACCGCGCGCGAGGCGGTGGCCGAGGGCGTGGTGATCATGGCGCCCGAGACGCTGGCCCTGGCGCAGGGCGGCGCGGCCAAGGGCGACGTGATGGGCGTGGCGCGGCTGGCCGGGATCATGGGCGCCAAGCGCACCGCGGACCTGATCCCGCTGTGCCACCCGCTGCCGATCACCAAGGTCTCGGTCGACCTGGCCGCCGACCCCGCCCTGCCCGGCATCCGCGTCACCGCCACCGTCCGCACCGCCGGCAAGACCGGGGTCGAGATGGAGGCGCTGACCGCCGTCTCGACGGCCTGCCTGACCGTCTATGACATGCTCAAGGCCGCGCAGAAGGACATGCGGATCGAAGGCATCCGCCTGCTGTCCAAGACCGGCGGCAAATCCGGCCCGTTCCGCGCCGCACCCTGAAGGGGGAAACCATGATCAGCGTCGAAGAAGCCCGCGCCCGCGTCCTGGCCCTTGCCCCGGCCCCCGAGCCCCGGCAGGTCGCGCTGGCCGATGCGCTTGGCCGCGCCATGGTCGCGCCGGCGCTGGCCCGGCTGACGCAGCCGCCCTTCGACGCCTCGGCCATGGACGGCTATGCGCTGCGCTCGGCCGACCTGCCCGGACCGCTGGCGGTGATCGGCACCGCCGCCGCCGGCCAGCCCTGGCAGGGCGAGGCGTCCCCCGGCAGCGCCATCCGCATCTTTACCGGCGCCCCGGTTCCCGCCGGCTACGACCGCGTGGTCATGCAAGAGATGGTCACGCGCGACGGCGACCGGATCACCGTCGCCGAGCCCGGCGGCAACCCCAACATCCGCCCCAGGGGCAATGATTTCGCGGAGGGCTCGGAATTCCTGCCGCGGCGCCCGCTGCGCCCCGCCGACCTGGCGCTGCTGGCGGCGATGAACGTGCCGCAGGTGACGGTCGCGCGCCGCCCCCGCGTCGCCGTCCTGGCCGGCGGCGACGAGCTGGTTCCCCCCGGCTCGGATCCCGCGCCGGGCCAGATCATCAGTTCGAACGACCTCGCCATCGCCGCGCTGGCGCGCGAGGCCGGGGCCGAGCCCCTGGTCCTGCCGCTGGCCCGCGATACCGAGGAAAGCCTGCGCGACCGCTTCGCCCAGGCCGCGGGTTGCGACCTGATCGTGACCATCGGCGGCGCCTCGGTCGGCGACCACGACCTGATCGGCAAGGTCGCGGCCGACCTGGGCATGGAGCGCGCCTTCTACAAGCTGGCGATGCGGCCCGGCAAGCCGCTGATGGCCGGCCGCATCGGATCGGCCGCCATGCTGGGCCTGCCGGGAAATCCCGTCTCGGCCGTGGTTTGCGCGAAACTCTTCATGCAGCCGCTGATCCGCGCCATGCAGGGCCTGCCGCCGGGGCCCGAGCCCCTGCAAGCCACGCTCGCCCGCGACCTGCCTCCCGAGGGCGACCGCCAGCACTACCTGCGCGCCCGGCTTTCGCCCGGTGACGGCCTGCCGGCGATCGAGCCCTTCGCCGACCAGGATTCCGCCCGGCTCTGGCTTCTGGCCGAGGCCGACGCGCTGCTGATCCGCCCCGCCCACGACCCGGCCCGCCGGGCGGGCGAGCGCATGGGCTACCTGCCGCTCTAGCCCGGTTAACCGGACATTTACCCGAATCGTCATAGTGATTGACGCATGGGACGGGGCGCGCTAGAACATTCTATGAACATGATGGCGGCCGCAGCAGATCGGGGGCAAAGCATGCTGACGAAGAAACAGATCCAGCTTCTTGAATTCATTCAGGCGCGGATGGCTCGCGACGGGGTGCCGCCCTCGTTCGACGAAATGAAACTCGCGCTGGACCTGCGCTCGAAATCGGGAATACATCGCCTCGTGACCGCCCTTGAAGAACGCGGGTTCATCCGCCGCCTGCCGCATCGCGCCCGCGCGCTGGAAATCGTCCGCCTGCCCGACAGCCTCAGCAAGGGTTCCGGCTTCCAGCCCCGCGTGATCGAAGGGGTCGTCCCCGACCGCCCCGCGCCCCTGCCGCGCGGCGCCATGGAAATCTCCGTCTCGGCCATCGAACTGCCGGTGATGGGCCGCATCGCCGCCGGCGTCCCGATCGAGGCGATTTCCGAAGTGTCGCATCACATCGCCGTGCCCGGCTCGATGCTCTCGGGCCAGGACCGCCATTACGCGCTGGAAGTGCGCGGCGATTCGATGATCGAGGCCGGGATCAACGACGGCGACGTGGTGGTGATCCGCGAACAGGACACGGCCGAGAACGGCGACATCGTCGTGGCGCTGGTCGAGGGTTTCGAGGCGACGCTGAAACGCTATCGCCGCAAGGGCGGCATGATCGCGCTGGAGGCCGCCAACCCCGCCTATGAAACCCGTGTCCTGCCCGAGGACAAGGTCCGCGTCCAGGGCCGGCTGGTGGGGTTGATCCGCAGCTATTAGGCCGCGCGCCGTTCACTTGCGCGGCACAGGCCGCCGGGCGGCGTTGCGGGTCTTGGCCCGCTGGGATAACCATGGGCCAAAGGCGACAGGTCAAGGATAATCCATGCGCGCTCTGACGTTCCGCATCTTCGCTCTGGCCATGCTGCTTGCGCTGCCGGCGCAGGCCTTCGACACCACGGCCCGCGCCGCCTGGGTCTATGACGTGGCCACCGGTACCGTGCTGATGGAAAAGAACGCCGACGAGCCGCTGCCGCCGGCCTCCATGTCCAAGCTGATGACCCTGAACATGCTGTTCGAGGCGCTGCGCGACGGCCGCGTGGCGATGGACACGACCTTCCCGGTCTCGACCAAGGCCTGGCAGATGGGCGGGTCGAAGATGTTCGTCGAACCCGCCGACCGCCCTACGGTCGAGGATCTGATCCACGGCATCATCATCAACTCGGGCAACGACGCCTGCGTCGTGGCGGCCGAGGGGCTGGCGGGAACCGAGGAAGCCTTTGCGCGGCTGATGAACGAACGCGCCCGGCAGCTCGGCATGACGAATTCGCATTTCGTCAATTCGTCGGGCTGGCCGGACCCCCGGCACCGGATGTCGATGCACGACCTGGGCCTGCTTGCCACCCGGCTGATCACCGAATTCCCGGACCTCTACAAGAATTTCGCCCTCACCGAATACAACTACAAGGGCCGGGTGCCCTCGAACGCCAGCAACCGCAATCCGCTGCTGCGGCTGGGAACGGGCGACTGGAAGGCCGACGGGCTGAAGACCGGCCACACCCAGGAAGCGGGCTACGGGCTTGTCGGCTCGGCCGTGCAGGGCGACCGGCGCATCGTCTTCGTCATCACCGGCCTGCCCAGTGAAAAGGCCAGGGCCGAGGAATCCGAGCAGATCGTGAACTGGGCCTATCGCCAGTTCACCATGCGCACCATCATCCCCAAGGACGAAATCGTGGTCCAGGCCCCGGTCTGGCTGGGCGACAAGAGCCGCGTCGGCCTGACCACCAAGGACGGGGTCCGGGTGCTGATCCCCGCCGGCTCGCATGCGGGCGTAAAGGCCGAGGCCGTGTTCAACGGCCCCATCGAGGCGCCGATCGCCCAGGGCGACCAGCTGGGCGAGCTGATCGTGGACATCCCCGGCGCCGGGCAATCGCGCCTGCCACTGTTCGCCGCCAGCGACGTCGCCCGCACCGGCGTGCTGGGCCGCATGCAAAGCGCGGCCTTTCGCCTGGGCGAAAGGGCCGTCCAGGCGGTGCGCAACTGACGCCGCGCCCGCCATGTTCATCAGCTTCGAGGGCATCGACGGATCGGGAAAATCCACCCAGGCGCGGCGGCTGGCGCAAGCGCTGAATGCGCGCGGCACCGAAACGCTGCTGACCCGCGAACCCGGCGGCAGCGCCGGCGCCGAGGAAATCCGCCGCCTTCTGGTCGAGGGCGGCGGCGAGCGCTGGTCCCCCGAAACCGAGCTGCTGCTGTTCACCGCCGCCCGCCGCGACCATGTCGAGCGGCTGATCCGGCCGGCGCTGGAACGGGGCGCCTGGATCGTCACCGACCGCTTCGCCGATTCCAGCCGGGTCTACCAGGGCCTCGCCCGCGCCGACCTGCGGCAACTGGTCGAGGAGCTGCACCGGCTGACCATCGGCATCGAGCCCGACCGCACCTTCATCATCGACATCGACCCGGCGGTGGCATTGGCCCGCGGCCAGGCCCGCGGCGGGGCCGAGGACCGGTTCGAAACGCTGGGCCTGGGCTTCCAGCAGAAACTGCGCGCAGGCTTCCTGGCCCTTGCCGCCGAGGCGCCCGGACGCATTCGGGTGATCGACGGCCGCGGCAGCGAGGACGAGGTTGCCGCCCGCGTTCTGGCCGCCCTGACATGAGCAGATCCGGCATGAGCGACGAGCCGCTGCCCGAACCCGACCGCGTGCCGGGCGCCCCCCATCCCCGCGATGCGGCCCGCATCATCGGCCAGGACGCCGCGGTCGCGGATTTCCTGGCCGCCGCCCAGGCGCATCGGCTGCATCATGCCTGGCTGATCTCGGGCCCGCGCGGCACCGGCAAGGCCACCCTGGCCTGGACCGTCGCCAAATGGCTGCTGAGCGGCGCCGCGACGCCCGACCTGACCACGCCGCAGGACGATCCGACCGTCCGCCGCATCCGGGCGCTGTCCGAACCGCGGCTGCACCTGGTCCGGCGCCCGGTCGATGACAAGACCCTGCGCCTGCGCGCCGAGATCACCGTGGACGAAATCCGCCGCCTGCAGGGCTTTTTCCACATGAGCGCGGCCGAGGGCGGGCGCCGCGTCGCCATTATCGACGCCGCGGACGAAATGAACCAGGCCGCCGCCAACGCGCTGCTGAAACTGCTGGAGGAGCCGCCGCAGCATGCCACGCTGCTGCTGGTCGCGCATCAACCGGCGCGGCTGCTGCCGACGATCCGCTCGCGCTGCCGCGAATTGCGGCTGCACCCGCTGAGCCCCGAGGACATGGGCCGGGTGCTGCACGACCTTGGGCTCGACCACGACGCGGCGCGGCTGGCGGCGCTGTCCGGCGGCTCGATCGGCGAGGCGCTGCGGCTGGCCGGCCAGGACGGGCTGGCGCTTTACCAGCGCATCACCGGGCTTTTCGCCGAATATCCGCGCATGGACCGCCGCGCCGCCGCCGCCCTGGCCGATCTGGCGGCGGGACGCGCAGGGGCCGAGGGCGATCCCTTCGACCTGGTCGTGACCCTGCTCGACCGTTTCCTGACCCGCGCGGCGCGCACCGGCCTCTTGGGCGCCCCCCTGCCCGAGGCGGCCGAGGGCGAGGCCGAGGTGCTGGGCCGCGTCGCCCCCGACCCCGCGGCGGCACGGCTTTGGGCCGCCGCCCAGGCCGAGCTGTCGGCGCGGGCCCGCGCCGGGCGGGCGGTCAACCTTGACCCTTCCGCGCTGGTGTTGGATATGCTGGTCGGGCTTGCGAACCAGCCCGCCGTCTGACGGAAACCGATCATGCCCGAATCCGATCTTCCCATCCTGGTGGACAGCCATTGCCACCTGGACTTCCCCGATTTCGACGGCCAGCAGGCCGAGCTGGTCGCGCGCGCCCATGCGGCGGGCGTCACCCGCATGGTGACGATCTGCACCCGGCTGCGCAACGAGCCCGCCGTGCGCGCCATCGCCGAGGCGCATCCGGGCGTCTTCTATGCCGCCGGCACCCATCCGATGCATGCCGCCGAAGAGCCGCTGGCCACGGTCGAGGAACTGGTGGCCCTGTCGCGCCATCCGCGTTTCGTCGGCATCGGCGAGACCGGGCTCGACTATCACTATACCGCCGACAGCGCCGCCGTTCAGGCCGAAAGCCTGCGCATCCATATCGAGGCCGCGCGCCGCACCGGCCTGCCGCTGATCGTGCATTCCCGCGATGCGGACGAGGACATGGCCCGCATCCTGACCGAGGAACATCGCGCCGGCGCCTTCACCGGCGTCATGCATTGCTATACCAGCGGGCCCGAATTGGCGCGGTTGGCGCTGGACCTGGGCTTCTACCTGTCCATGTCGGGGATCGCGGCCTTCCCGCGCTCGACCGAGATCCGCGAGATCTTCGCCGCCGCCCCCGCCGACCGCATCCTGGTCGAGACCGACGCGCCCTACCTCGCCCCGCCGCCCCATCGCGGCAAGCGCAACGAGCCGGCCTTCGTCGCCCATACCGCAAAGGTCGGCGCGGACCTGCTGGGCATGACCCAGCACGAATTCGCCAGCCTCACCACGCTGAACTTCGAGCGGTTGTTTCGCAAGGCCGCGGCATGATCCGCGCCACCGTCCTGGGCTGCGGCTCCTCGGGCGGCGTGCCGCGGCTGGGCAATCGCTGGGGCGAATGCGATCCGGCGAACCCGCGCAACCGCCGCCGCCGCTGCGCGCTCCTGGTCGAGCGCTTCGGCCATGACGGGGTGACGCGGCTGCTGGTCGACACCGGCCCCGACCTGGTGCCGCAGCTGCTGGACGCGGATGTCGCGGAACTGGACGCGGTGGCCTATACCCATGCCCATGCCGACCACATCCACGGCATCGACGACCTGCGGCAGATCGTCTTCAACATGCGCCGGCGGATGCCGGTCTGGGCCGACCTGCCGACCGCGGCGGCGCTGAAGACCCGCTTTGGCTATATCTTCGAGACGCCGCCCGGTTCCTCCTACCCGCCGATCTGCGATTTGCAGCCGATCCGCGGCCCCTTCGCCATCGAGGGCGCGGGCGGCAGCATCGAACTTGCACCCTTCGAGGTCAACCACGGCGACATGAACGCGCTTGGCTTTCGCATAGGCGGGGTCGAGCAGAGCCTGGTCTACCTGCCCGACGTGCTGGCGATCCCCGAGGACGCCTGGCCGACGATCATGGGCTGCGAGGTGTTCATCTGCGACGCGCTGCGGCGCATCCCGCATCCCAGCCACGCCCATCTGGCGCTGACGCTGGAATGGATCGCGCGTTCGGGCTGCGCGCGGGGGATCCTGACCAACATGCATGTCGACCTGGATTACGACGCCATGATGCGCGAGACGCCCGAGAATGTGGTGCCCGCCCATGACGGGATGCGGATCGAGCTGATATGACCGCACTTTTCGACGTCATCCTGCCGGTTTTCCTGGTGGTTGGCTTCGGTTATCTGGTCTGCTGGCGCAAATGGCTGACCGAGGTCGCGGTCGATGGCGTCATGCGCTTTGCCCAGAACTTCGCCCTGCCGGTGCTGCTGTTCGGCGCCATCGCCGGGCTGGACCTGGGCGCGAACTACAACCCGCTTCTGCTGCTGGCCTTCTACAGCGGCGCGCTCTTGTCCTTTGCACTGGGAACCGTCCTGGCGTTTCGCTGGCTCCGGCGGCCCATCGAGGACGCCATCGCCATCGGCTTCGTCTGCCTGTTCTCGAACTCGCTGCTGCTGGGCGTGCCGATCACCGAGCGCGCCTATGGTCCCGAGGCGCTGCTGGGCAATTTCACCATCATCTCGCTGCATTCGCCGCTGCTTTACACCTTCGGAATCACCGCGATGGAATTCGCCCGCGCCCGCGGCCAGGACCTGTCGGTCGGCGGGGTGGCCCTGCGGGCGCTGTCGGGGGTGCTGCATACGCCGCTGGTCATCGGCATCCTTTGCGGCTTTGCCGTGAACCTGCTGACCCAGGCCGGGCTGGTCCTGCCCGAGGGTTTCTGGGCCGCGGTCAGGATGATGTCCAGCGCGGCGCTGCCGGCAGCGCTGTTCGGGCTGGGCGGCGTGCTATACCGCTATCGCCCCGAGGGCGAGGCGCGGGCCATCGCGCTGTGCTGCTGCATTTCGTTGCTGCTGCATCCGGGCGTGACCTTCGGGCTGGGCAAGCTGTTCGCGCTGAGCGTGGCCGAGATGCGCTCGGCGGTGATGACGGCCGCCATGCCGCCGGGGGTCAACGCCTATCTTTTCGCGTCGCTTTACGGGGTTGCCAAGCGGGTTTCGGCCTCGACGGTGCTGATGGCGACGGGGTTGTCGATGCTGTCTGTCTGGTTCTGGCTCGGCGCCCTGCCCTGATGCGCGAACGCCGCCCCGAAGGGCGGCGTCCGGTTCTACCTTGGGGTCAGCCCCCTGAGCCGTTCCGAGCGCCTGCGCAGGAGCTCGACGGTGGTGAGGAGCGCGATGGAGAAGATGACCAGCAGCGTGGCGACGGCGAGGATGGCGGGCGAGATCTGCTCGCGGATGCCGTTCCACATCTGCCGCGGGATGGTCTGCTGGTCCGGCCCGGCGATGAACAGCACCGCCACCACCTCGTCGAAGGAGGTCACGAAGGCAAACAGCGCCCCCGAGATCACGCCGGGCAGGATCAAGGGCATGGTGATGCGGAAGAAGGTCGTGCGCGGGTTCGCCCCCAGGCTCGCCGCCGCCCGGTTCAGCGACTGGTCGAAGCCGATCAGCGTCGCCGTCACCGTGATGATCACGAAGGGAATGCCCAGCGTGGCATGGGCCAGGATCACCCCCAGATAGGTGCCCGCCAGCCGGCCGCATTCCGGGTCCAGCCCGATCCAGCTCAGCGGCTCGCAGGGGTTCGAGTAGAAGAAGAACATCCCCGTCGCGGTGATGATGATCGGCACGATCATCGGCGAGATCAGCATGGCCATGATCGCCCGGCGCCAGGGCATCTCGGGCCGCGACAGACCCAGCGCCGCCAGCGTGCCCAGCACCGTGGCCAGGATGGTCGAGAAAAAGCCGATGATGATCGAGCTTTTCGCCGCATTCACCCATTTCGCGTTCTGCCAGGCATCCGCCCACCAGCTCAGGTCGCGCGGCGCGTCCGGCCGCGCCATGCCGAAGGTCAGCAGGCTGTCGTACCAGCGCAGCGAATAGCCCTCGGGGTCGAAGGACAGCATCCGGTCGGTGAAGGTGAAATAGGGCTCGGCGTTGAAGCTCAGCGGGATCACCACCACGATGGGCGCGATCAGGAAGAAGAAGATCGCGCCGCAGATCACCAGATAGGCGTAGTGCCAGACCTTCTCCAAGGGCGATGCGTAAGTCGGAAGCGCCATGGCGATTACCCCAGTTTCAGGTTGTCGATGCCGACGAGCCGGTCGTAGACCCAGTAGAGGATCAGGACCCCGCCCAGAAGCAGCGCCGCCAGCGCGGCCGCCATGGACCAGTTCAGCGTCTGCGTCATGTGCATCGCGATCATGTTCGAGATCAGCTGCCCCGACGAGCCGCCGACCAGCGCGGGGGTGATGTAGTAGCCCACCGCCAGGATGAACACCAGAAGCGCCCCCGCCCCCAGCCCCGGCAGGGTCTGCGGGAAATAGATCCGGCGGAAGGCGGTCCAGCTGGTCGCCCCCAGGCTGCGCGCGGCGCGCACATAGCTGGGATTGATCGTGCGCATCACCGAATAGAGCGGCAGGATCATGAAGGGCAGCAGGATATGGGTCATGGCGATGATCGTGCCGGTCTGGTTGAAGATCATCTGCAGCCGCTGGGTGTTGCCGATCACCCCCAGCCAGACCAGCACGTCGTTGACCACGCCCTGCTGCTGCAACAGCACGATCCAGGCCGTGGTCCTGACCAGCAGCGAGGTCCAGAACGGCAGGAGCACCAGGATCATCAACAGGTTCGACTGCCGCATCGGCAGCGTCGCCAGCAGGTGCGCGACCGGAAAGCCCAGAAGGAAGGTGGTGAAGGTGATGACCAGCGACAGCCAGAAGGTGCGCATGAACAGCTTGACATAGATCTGCTGCTGCGCCGGGGCGGCAACCACCTCGCCCTGGTCGTCGCGGGTGCGGTCGACCGCCGCCAGGTAGAAGTTGCTGGTATAGGGCGAGGAGGCCTCGCGCATCACCGACCACAGCCTGGGATCGCCCCATTTCGCGTCCATCTCGAGGATGGCCTCGCGATAGGGCGGCTCGATGCCGCCGCGGGCCTGGCGCCCGGCCGAGGTGAACAGCGAGCGCGTGCCCGGCATGTCGTAGTTGATGCGGGTGCCGACGACGCCGACGGTGCGCGCCTGGGCGGCGGCGGTCAGGTCGGCGGCCAGCGCCGCCCAGGCGGCATCGTCGGGTTCGGTGCCGCGGGGGTTGTCGTGGAACCAGGCCGAGAGCTGCGGCATGTTGGCCGAGAAGCCGTCGTTCTTGACCGAGCGCTGCAGCATCTGCCCGATCGGCACCACGAAGGTGATCAGGATGAACAGCAAGAGCGGCAGCACCAGCAGGAACGCCCGCCGACGCGCACGACGCGAACTCCGCGCAAGCGCAGACTTCAACGGACGACCGTCCGCGGTTCTCAGCGTGCCGCCTTGGTCAAGGCCGCCGGCCTCGGTCACGATGGCGGCATGGGGGTCGAGGGCTTTGGCCATCTTGGTCCTTTGTCGGGCAATCCGGGGTCGAAGCCGCGGCCCGGACGGTCCGGGCCGCGGCATTGCGCAGGTCAGTTGGCGGCCAGCCAGCCGTTGAAACGCTCGGCCAGTTCGGCGGAATGGTCGGCCCAGAACTCCGGGTCGTCCATGACGGCGGTCTTCATATGCTCTTCGCTGGTGGGCATGTGCGGCGCCATCTCGGTCTTGCCGTCCTGGAACAGCCCGACCAGCGCCGCCGAGCTTTTCCGCGACGGGCCATAGGCGATGTATTTCGCCTGGTTGGCCAGCTGCTCGGTCGCGGTGGCGAATTTCAGGTATTCCAGCGCCGCCTCGGGGTTGGGCGAGCCCTTGGGAATGGCAAACATGTCCATGTCCATGTATTGCCCGTCCCAGATGATCTCGAAGGGCTTGCCCTCGCCGACCATGGCGTCGAAGAAGCGGCCGTTATAGCCGGTGGCCATCACCACCTCGCCATCGGCCAGCAACTGCACCGGCTGGGCGCCGGCCTCCCACCAGACCACGTCGCCCTTGATGGTGTCGAGCTTGGCGAAGGCCTGGTCCACGCCCTCGGGCGTGCCCAGCACCTCATAGATCTGGTCGGGCGCCACGCCATCGGCGATCAGCGCCAGATACAGGGTGCGCTTGGGGTTCTTGGGCAGCCCGCGCTTGCCGGGGAACTTGGCGGTGTCGAAGAAATCCGCCGCGGTCGAGGGTTTCTCGCCGTCGAATTTCGTGCTGTCGAAGGCGATGACCGTGCCCCAGAAGATGTTCGCCACCGCGCATTCCTGAAGCGCGCCGGGGATGAAATCCTCGGTCGCGGGCGTGCCGTCGGGGGCGGGCGGCAGGATGGCCGGGTCGATCTCGACCAGCGCGCCCTCGTCGCAAAGCCGGATCGCGTCCGAGACCTCGATGTCGAACACGTCGCCGGTAATGTTGCCCGCCTCGACCTGCGCCTTCAGCGGCGTGGCCGGGTTGTCGGCGGCCAGCATGTTCACCTTGATGCCGGTCTGCTCGGCGAAGGGGATGTTATAGGCCTCGACCTGCGAACGCTCATAGGCGCCGCCCCAGGAGACGACGTTGACCTCCTTGTTCTGGGCCTGCGCCGCAAGGCCAAGGCTGCAGAGCGCCGAGGTCAGGATCAATGTGGTTTTCATGTTCTACTCCCGTTGGTTTTGCGGCTCTTTGGCCGCTCTTTGCCCGTTCGGGCTTGCCGGGTGGCCGCGGCGGGATGCTCCCGCCGCGGGCCTTGCATGTCAGTTCGCCAGCCAGGCGTTGAAGCGTTCCTGCAGCTCGGCGTCGTGGTCGACCCAGAAGTCCAGGTTCGAGGCCAGCGCGTTTTCCAGGTTCTCGGCATAGGTGGGCAGGTTCGGGCCCATCGGCACGTCGGTGCCCTCGATATTGCCGACCAGGGCGGCGGCCGAGACGCGCGGCGGGCCGTAGCTGATGAACTCGGCGGCGCGGGCCTGCTGCTCGGGCGCGGTCGAGAAGGCGATGAACTCCCTGGCGGCCTCGGGGTTCGGGGCGCCCTTCGGCATCACCCAGCCCTCCATCTCGTAGATCTGGCCGTCCCAGACGATCTTGAAGGGCTTGCCCTCCTGCTGGGCGGCGTTGAAGATCCGGCCGTTGAAGGCAAAGGCCATCGACACCTCGCCATCGGCCAGAAGCTGCGGCGGCTGCGCGCCGGCTTCCCACCAGATCACGTCGTTCTTGATCGTGTCGAGCTTGGCGAAGGCCTGGTCCACGCCCTCGGGGGTGCCCAGCACCTCATAGACCTGGTCGGGCGCGACGCCATCGGCCATCAGCGCGAATTCCAGGTTGAACTTGGCGCCCTTGCGCATGGTGCGCTTGCCGGGGAACTTGGCCGTGTCGAAGAAATCGGCCGCGCCGGCGGGCTTGGCATCGGGGAACTTGCCGTCGTCATAGGCCAGGATCATCGAATAGACGTCCGTGCCCACGAAGCATTCGGTGATCGCGCCCTCGATGAAATCGTCGGCGGCCGGGGTGCCGTCGGCGGCGGGGGTCAGGATCGCCGGGTCGATCACTTCCAGCAGCCCCTCGTCGCAAAGCCGCACGGCATCGGCATATTCGACCGAGGCCACGTCGATCGAGACATTGCCCGCCTCGACCTGGGCCTTGACCGGCGTCGCGGGGTTGTCGGCATCCGAAACCACGACCTTCTTGCCGGTCTGGGCCTCGAAGGGCTTGGCATAGGCCTCGACATGGCTCATGCCATAGGCCCCGCCCCAGGACAGCAGGTTGACCTGCTGGTCCTGTGCCTGGGCCGCAGCCGCGACGACGACCAGCGCAGAGGTCAGTATCAGCGTGCGTTTCATCATAACTCCCTGGTTCCTTGCGTAATGCACGTTCACACCGGATCGAGGGCGCGGGCATCCTCGGGATGCCAGCCGATCCGTATCGTCTGGCCGGGCGACAGCTTCACCTGCCCCAGCGTGTTGCGGTATTTCATCACGAAATCGTCCTGCCCGGCGACATGCAGCCGCGCCCGCAGGATGTCGCCCATGTAGATCACGTCGCGCACCTGCGCCTCGATGGTATGGGCACCGGCCGGCATCAGCTCGGGCTTGAACTCGACCCGCTCGGGCCGGATCGAGACCGTCGTGACCTGGCCGCTTTCGCGGATGTTGACGGCGGTGGCGTCGATCAGCTCGCCATTGTCCAGCCGCACCAGCGCCTTGTCGCCCTGCAGCTGCTCGATGGTGCCGCGCAGGGCGTTGTTCTCGCCGATGAAGCCGGCGACGAAGCTGTTCTCGGGCTGCTCGTAAAGCACCGGGGGCGGCGCGAGCTGCTGGATGCGGCCGTCATTGAACACGGCGATGCGGTCCGACATGGTCAGCGCCTCGCCCTGGTCGTGGGTCACATAGACCACGGTGATGCCCAGCCGGTCGTGCAATGCCTTGATCTCGAACTGCATATGCTCGCGCAGCTGCTTGTCGAGCGCGCCCAGCGGCTCGTCCATCAGCACCAGCTTGGGATCGAACACCAAGGCGCGGGCCAGCGCGATGCGCTGCTGCTGGCCGCCGGAAAGCTGCGCCGGGCGGCGGTTCTTGAACTGGCCCATCTGCACCATGTCGAGGGCGCGGGTGATGCGGCTTTCGCGCTCGTCCTTGCCCATGCCGCGCACTTCCAGCGGAAAGGACAGGTTCTCGCCCACGCTCATATGCGGGAAAAGCGCGTAGTTCTGGAACACCATGCCGATGCCGCGCCGATGGGGCGGCACGTCGTTGATGTTGCGGCCGTCCAGCCGGATCTCGCCATGGGTCGCCGTCTCGAATCCGGCCAGCATCATCAGGCAGGTGGTCTTGCCCGAGCCGGAGGGGCCGAGCATGGTCAGGAACTCGCCCTTGCCGATGGCCAGGTTCAGATCTTTGACGACAAGCGATTGCCCGTCATAGCTTTTCTGGACGTGATCGAAGACAACGAAAGCGTCGTTGCCGGGGTCTGCTGTCACGATGCGGGCTCCCTGTTTCTATTGGTTCTTCGTTCCGCCAGCCAACAGTAATCGGCGCTTGTCGGGGAATGCAACTCACTTGTGCAGCCGGCCGGAAGGACGCAGGCGACGAAGTCGGTGTCACATTGCGTCATTGCCCTTTCGCCGGGCAGATTCGGGTTGACAGCGACATGGCCGGGCTCAGCGAAAGCGATAGAGATCGGCGTCGGGATCGGCGCGGCCGTCGATCCGGCGCGCGGTCAGTTCGGCGGCGATGACGGAATAGGTGATGCCGTTGCCGCCAAAGCCCATCACCGCATGGCAACGCCGGCAGCCCGGCACCGCATCGACGATCGGCAGCCCGTCGTCGCTGTCGCCGAAGGCCGCGGCCCAGCGATAGGCCGGGCGGCCGATGCGGATGCCGCAGGTCTCGCGCAGCTTGCGGGCGATCTCGGCGGCGTTGCGGCGCAGCTTGCCGGCATCCTCGTAGGCATCGGGGCTTGCCTCGTCCTCGCCGCCGGCGATGATCCGGCCGCTGGGCGTGGTGCGGAAATACAGGTAGGGATCGGCCGCCTCCCAGACCAGATAGTCGTCGAGCCAGGCCGGATGGCGCACCCCCTCGGCCGAGGCGACGGCCCAGGTCGAGATGATGCGGTGATGCGCCGAGGCAAGCTGCGGCAGGAATTCGTAGCCGGTGCAGAACACCGCATGGCCCGCCACCACCACCCGCCCGGCCGAGGATGCCAGCGCCACCCCGTCCGCCAGTTCCGCGAAATCCACGACCTCGAAGGGCGAGACGATCTCGGCCCCGCGTTCCTGCGCCAGCCGCAGCAGCCCGGCCGTCAGCTGCGCCGGATTGGCCGAGGCCGAGGCGGTGGAGCGGATGGCCCCCGTGCGGTCGATGCCGTATGCCTCGAGCAGGCGCCGGCGCGAAAGGAACTCGGCCGCGATGCCGGTTTCGCGGCGCAGCGCCGCCTCGGCCTCCAGCGCGCGAAAGCCCATCTCGTCGCCGGCCAGGTAAAGCGCCCGCTTGCGCTGCATCTGGCAGTCGAGCCGCAGCCGGCGCGACAGCCGCAGCAGTTCCTCGACCGCCTTGACCGAGCGCAGCCAGGCCCGCGCCGCCTTGTCGGGGCCGATCTGGCGCGCCAGCCGGCTCAGCGGCACGTCGATCTCGTGCTGGATCATCGCCGTCGAAGCAAGCGACGAGCCCCGCACCGGCTGGCGCCGGTCCACCAGCAGCACCCGCCGCTTGCGCCGCGTCAGCCGCTCGGCCAGCAGGGCCGCGGAAATGCCGGTGCCGACGATCACCACGTCCCAGCGCGGCTGCGAGGGCTCTGCCCGATGCGCGACCGAGATATGCGGCGTCTCGGCCCAGAAGGGATGCGCCGTGCGCAGCCGCCGCTGGATGGTGCGCCGGGGCCCGGTCATTCCTTGCCCGCCCAGGCCATTTCCCGCTGCGGGATCGCGGGCGGCTGGTAAAGCCCCGCCGTGCCGTCCCGGTCCCGCCTGAGCACCGAAAGCGCGCCGTCGGCCTCGAGAATGGCGAACTTGACGTCGGCCAGGTCGGCCACGCCCTTTTCGCGCAGCTTGGCGTGCAACTCGCCGATGCCGATGCCCTGCCGGCGCAGGCGGTCTTGGTGGACGCGGCCCTCGGTGACGACGATGCGCGGCCTGCCCTCGAAGATCCGCGACAGCAGGTCCGAGGACAGGATCGCCTCGTCCACCAGCTTGTTGAAGGCGGCGACCAGGAAGATTGCGAACATCGCCGGCAGCATCGGCACGTCGGGATAGAACAGCGAATCGCCCACCGCCGAGCCGATGGCGATGACCAGCAGGAACTCGACGATGGAAAGCTGCGCCACCGTGCGTCCGCCCAGCCAGCGCATCAACGCCAGCGTGTAGAAATAGATGATGACGGTGCGAAGAAAGACTTCCCAGGCGAAGGACAGATCCTGATCGCCCAGGAAGATGCGGTGAAGTTCGTCAAGCATGGCCGCCGTCCCCTGCCCGCGCCGGTTTGCGCCAAGGGACAAGCCGCGATCCGGGGCGCCGGTTCCACGCCCCGCGCACCGGCGCCGGAAAACCTAGACGGCCAGGAAGCCGCCATCCACCGGCAACACCGCGCCCGAGACCATGCGGCTGTCGTCCGAAAGCAGCAGCGCAATGCTTTGCGCGACCTCCTCGGCCTCGGCAAAGCGGTTCAGCGGGTGGCGCACCATCATCGGCTGGCTTTTCGCCGGGTCCGACCAGGCCTCGGCCGCCAGTTCGGTCAGGGTGATGGTGGGCGCGACCGCGTTCACGCGGATGCCGTGCGGGCCCAGTTCCTTGGCCAGCACGCGGGTCGCGCCCTCGAGCCCGGCCTTCGAGGCGGCATAGCACAGGTGGTCCTGGAAGCCGCGATGACCGGCGATCGAGGTGATGTTGACGATGGCGCCGCCGCCGCCCGCCGCCACGCGGGCGCGGGCGAATTCCTGGCAGCAGATCAGCGCCGCGCGCAGGTTGATGCCCAGGACCGCCTCATAGCCGGCCTCGGTCATGTCGAGCACGCTTTCCAGCACGTTGATGCCGGCGCTGTTGATCAGGTAGTCGGCGGTCCCCGCCTGCACCATGGCGGCGCGGGTGGCGGCCGGGTCGGCCAGGTCGACGCGGATGCCGCGCGCGCCGATCTCGGCCGCGAGGCTGTCGAGGTCGGATTGGGTGCGGCTCAGCGCCACGACCTTCGCGCCGCGTTCGGCCATGAGACGCGCGCAGGCGCGGCCGATGCCTTTGCCCGCGCCGGTGATGATGACGGTCTTGCCCGAGAATTGCATGGTTCCTCGCATGTCCGGTTCGGCGGCAGGGCCGCCCGTGTTCAGTTTTGCGGCAAGGCCGCCATGGCGGCGCGGATCTGCCGCGCCGTGGATTGCAGCGCCAGGAAGGCGGCATGGCGCGCGTCCTGCCGCGCGCGGCTGGCGGGATCGGGGGCGCAGCGCGTGGCGATGCGCGACATGGCGGGCATGGCGGTGTGCAGGTCGGGGAACACCCCCGCCGCCACCGCGCCCAGCATGGCCGAGCCCAGCAGCACCGGCTCGGGGCATTCCGTCACCTCGACCGGCAGCCCGGTCGCATCCGCCAGCAGCTGCCGGGTCAGCGGATGCGCGCCGGCGCCGCCGCTGACGCTGATCGTCTGAACCGGGGCGCCATGCTGGCCTTGGGTCTCGATGATCTGGCGCAGGCCATAGCCCAGGCCACAGATCCCGGCGACATAAAGCGCGACCAGCGAATCCGGCCCCGTCTCCATCCCCTGCCCCATGATGACGGCGCGGGCATGGGGATCGGCAAAGGGCGCGCGGTTGCCCAGGAACTCGGGCACCACATGCAGCTCGTCGGCCAGCCGCAGGGCGGCGCTGGCATCGCCCGCCAGCTCCAGCGCCCGGTCGGCCAGCCATTGCGGCAGCGACTTGCCCGCCGCCTCGGCCAGCGCCGTCGCCTCGGCCGTGGCGGGGTGCAGCTGCACCAGCTGGTCGATGGCGGCGCCGGCGGCGGACTGGCCGCCCTCGTTCAGCCACATGCCGGGCACCATGGCCGAGTAATAGGGGCCCCAGACGCCCGGCACGAAGGCCGGCTCGCGCGTCGTGGTCATGGTGCAGGAGGAGGTGCCGAAGACATAGCCCA
Organism: Paracoccus sp. FO-3; assembly: GCF_006386455.1. Classification (NCBI taxonomy): domain Bacteria; kingdom Pseudomonadati; phylum Pseudomonadota; class Alphaproteobacteria; order Rhodobacterales; family Paracoccaceae; genus Paracoccus; species Paracoccus sp. FO-3. Next base: position 20,753 of record NZ_VCBQ01000018.1, read on the forward strand.
GGCAAGCCGTCGCATCGCCCCCCGCCGCCACCGTGCCGACGCCGCCGGCATGGGCGTCGATCAGCCCGGCCGCGACCGCGGTGCCGGGCCGCAGGCCCATGGCCTCGGCCGCGGCCGGGGTCAGTCCCTGCCCCAGCGCCGTGCCGGGATCGACGACGCGGGCGCCGATGCGGGCGAAACCGTCGTCGGCCAGATCGCCCAGGCCGATCTGGCGGAAATAGCCCGCGTCCCAGCGCCCCTCATGCGCCAGATAGGTCCATTTGCAGGTCACGGTGCAGGCGGAGCGCTCCAGCGCGCCGGTCGCCTTCCAGGTCAGGAAGTCGGTCAGGTCGAAGAAATGCGCCGCCGCCGCATAGACCTCGGGCCGGTTCTCGCGCAGCCACAGAAGCTTCGGCGTCTCCATCTCGGGCGAGATGCGGGTGCCGACATAGGCCAGCACGTCGTGGCCCAGCGCATTGATGCGCTCGGCCTGCTCGACGGCGCGGTGGTCCATCCAGACGATGATGTCGCGCTCGGGGTGGGCGGGGTCGCCCACCGGCAGCGTCGCATCCCCCGCCCCGCGGACGACAAGGGAGCAGGTGGCATCGAAGCCGATGCCCGTGACCCGCGCCGGGTCGATCCCGGCGCGGGTCACGCATTCCCGGACGGAGTCGCAGACCGCGCGCCAGACCTGCTCGCTGGACTGCTCGGCGATCACGCCGCGCTCGCGGTGCATCGCGATGGGGCGCTTGGCCGTGGCAAGCAGGCGGCCTGCGCGGTCGAAGACCCCGGCCCGCGCCGAGCCGGTGCCCACGTCGATGCCGATCAGATACTGGTCCATGGCGCTACTCCGTTCCGGGTGCCGGGCGTCAGACGCGGTCGAAATTGGTCGGCAGCACCAGCATGTCGCGGATGGTGACGGTGCGCTTGCGGGTCAGCATGTATTCGACCGCATCCGCGACCTCTTCCGCGTCGATCAGGCTGCCGCTTTCCTTGGCCTTGCGCAGGTTCTCCTCGGGCCAGTCGGCCAGCAACGCCGAGACGACCGGGCCGGGCGAGACCTGCATGACCCGCACGCCATGCGGGATCATCTGCCGGCGCATGCCCTGGACGAAGCTGGTGATCGCCCATTTCGAGCCGGAATAGACCGGCTCCCAATAGGTCGGGAAATGGCCGGCGATCGAACAGGTGACGACGATGTCGCCGGTCTTGCGCTCGCTCATGTGCGGCACCACGGCACGGACGTTCTTCATCACCGCGTTGACGTTGAGGTTCAGCATCCGGTCGATGGCCTCGGGCGTCGTCTCGGTCAGGTCGCCGCCGATATAGGTGCCGGCGTTGCAATAGAGGATGTCGATATGGCCGGTCTTGGCCAGGATCTCGGGGATCATGGCGTTGCAGCTGTCCGCGTCGAGCAGGTTCGTCACCTGCGGGATCGCCTTGTCGCCCAGCTTGGCGGCCAGTTCGGCCAGCGCCGCCTGGTTCCAGTCCACCATGACCACGGTGGCGCCGCGGGCAAGCAGCCGCTCGGTGGTGGCGAGCCCGATCCCCGAGGCCGCGCCGGTGATGACGGCGATCTTGCCGTCCAGCGATTCAGACATTCCGTTCTCCTGTCTTCAGAATGATGCGGGCGGGGCTCAGCGCCATTCGCGCCCGATATAGATGGCCAGCAGGATGATCGCGCCCTTGATGACGTCCTGCAGGTAGGGGTTGATGCCCATCAGGTTCAGGCCGTTGTTCAGGATGCCCAGCAGCACCGCGCCGATCAGCGTGCCGAGGATCAGGCCCCGCCCGCCCGAGATCGCGGTGCCGCCCAGCACCACGGCGGCGATGGCGTCCAGCTCGAAGCCCTGGCCGGCATTGGGCTGGCCGCTCATCAGCCGCCCGGTCAGGATCACCGCGGCCAAGGCCGAGGTCAGGCCCGAGATGCCGTAGACCGCCAGCTTCACCCGCTGGGTCTTGACACCCGAAAGCCGCGCGGCGGTCTCGTTGCCGCCCAGCGCATAGACATGGCGGCCGAAGGCGGTGCGCTGCAAGAGCACCCAGGCCACGGCATAGATCAGGACCATGACGATGACCGGCACCGGCACGACGCCGATGCGCCCCACCCCGAACCAGGAAATCCAGCTGGGGATGCCGCTGATCGGATAGCCGCCGGAATAGATCAGACCCAGGCCGCGCGCCATGCCCATGGTGGCCAGCGTCACGATGATCGCCGGCATCCGGCCCCAGGCGACCAGCACGCCGTTGGCCAGCCCGATGCCCAGGCCGATCAGCAGCCCGACCAGCAGCGCCACCGGCGCGGGCAGGCCCATGTTGACCATCATCCCCGCGCTCAGCGTGCCGACCAGCGCCATGACCGCGCCGACCGACAAATCGATCCCGCCGGTCAGGATGACGAAGCTCATGCCGACGGCGAGGATGCCGACGACCGACACCTGGCGCAGCACGTTCATGATGTTGTTCAGGCTGAAGAAATTGTCGCTCGCCAGCCCCATCAGCACCGAGACGGTGATCAGCCCGATCAGCGGCAGCGCCAGCGGCGAATGCAGCAGGCGGCCAAGCGAGAAGCCTCCGGTTTTCCCGGCCGAGCCGGTGTTTGCGTCATGCGACATGTTCAACTCTCCCGGTCGTGGCATGGGTCATGATGGTTTCGGAATCGATCTGGTCGCCCTCGACCGTGGCCACGATCCCGCCCGAACGGAACACGCAGACCCGGTCGGACATGCCGATCACCTCGGGCAGTTCGGACGAGATCATGATGATGGCGCCGCCCTTGGCGGTGAATTCACGCATCAGCGCATAGATTTCCGCCTTGGCGCCCACGTCAATGCCGCGCGTCGGCTCGTCGAAGATCAGCACCTGCATGTCGTGGTTCAGCCAGCGGGCGATCACGACCTTCTGCTGGTTGCCGCCCGACAGCGTATCGACGCGGGCATGCGGCCCCTGCGCCTTGACGCGGACCTGCGCCATGGCGGTCTCGGTCGCGGCCAGTTCCTTTTTCAGGTCGATGAACCAATGGTTCTTGCGATACTTGCCGTAATTGTTCAGCGAGACGTTCTGCAGGATCGAGAAGCTGGTGATCAGCCCCTGTTCCTTGCGGCTTTCGGGCAGCAGGCCGATGCCATGCGCCAGCCCCTCGTCGGGGCCGCGAAAGCGTTTCTCGACCCCGTCCACCTTCACCTTGCAGCGCGCCGCCGGGTATGCGCCCAGCATGGCCAGCACGGTTTCCGTGCGGCCCGAGCCAACCAGCCCGGCAAAGCCCAGGATCTCGCCCTTGCGCAGGGCAAAGCGCGAGACGGGGCCGCCCTTCTTCAGCTGCACCTCCTCGACCTCGACGACAACGGAGGCGGTCGAGGGGGCCGGCTTGGGCGGGAAGTTGTTCTCGATCCGGCGGCCGACCATCATCTCGACCAGCCGGTCGTTGTCCACGTCCGGGACCGCGCAGGAGGCGATGAACTCGCCGTCGCGCAGCACGGTGATGCGGTCGCAGATCTCGAAGATCTCTTCCAGGTGATGCGAGATGAAGATGATCGCCACGCCCTGCCGGCGCAGCTCGCGCATGACCTTGAACAGGTGCTCGACCTCGGAGGGGGTCAGGGTCGCGGTCGGCTCGTCCAGCACCAGGATGCGGGCGTTCAGGGACAGCGCCTTGGCGATCTCGACGAATTGCTGCTCGGCGACGGACAGGCGATGCACCGGCACGTCCAGGGCCACGTCGACGGCCAGCTGGCGCATGATCTCGGCGGCGCGGGCGCGCATCGCCTTGCGGTCCAGCGTGCCGAAGCGTCCGCGGATCTCGCGCGCCAGGAACATGTTCTCGACCGCGTCGAGATAGGGGATCAGGCTGAACTCCTGGAACACGATGCCCACGCCGGCGGCGATGGCCTGGTCGTAATCGGCAAAGTGGCGCTCGGTCCCCTCGATGCGGATCGTGCCCTCGCTGGGCTGGATGATGCCGCACAGGATCTTCATCAGCGTGGACTTGCCGGCGCCGTTCTCGCCCAGAAGCGCATGCACCTCGCCGGCGCGGACCTCCATGTCGACGCCGTGCAGGACTTCGATCTTGCCGAAGCTTTTTCGGATTCCCTTCAGTTCCAGCATGATGCCCTCCTGAATGGCTGGGAAATGTCCCGCCCCCGCGGCATGCGGGGACGGGAGCGGGGAGGAACCCTTACCAGCTGAACTCGGCAGCGTTCTCGGCGTCAACGACCATGACGTCGATCGGCACTTCCTTCGGCACCACGCGGGCGCCCCATTTCTGCGCCAGCGCCATGGCCAGGCCCACCCGGACCTGGTCGCGCGGGAATTGCGCGGTGGTCTCGATGAAGGGGCCGCCCGCGGCGATGGCCTGGACCGCCTCGGGTGCGCCGTCGACCGAGGTCAGCTTGATGTCCTTGCCCGAGCCCTGGATCGCCGCCAGCGCGCCCATGGCGCCGCCGTCGTTGACCGAGAAGATGCCGGCCAGGTTCGGCTTGGACTGGATCATGTTCTCGACCACGCCCAGGGCGACCGAGCGGTCCTGCCGGCCGTTCTGGGTATCGACCAGGGTGATTTCCGGGAACTCCTCCAGCGCGGCCTTGCAGCCCTCGACGCGCTGCAGGATCGGCACCACCGGGATGCCGTCCAGGATCGCGACCTCGCCCTTGCCCTCCAGCGCCTCGCCCAGATACTTGCAGGACATGTAGCCCGCGTCCCGGTTCTTGGAGCCGACGAAGGTATCGACCGGGCCGTTCGCGTTCGCATCGACCGCGACCACGGTCACGCCCGCGGCCTTGGCGGCGTGGACCGCGGCCTCGATCCCGGCGCTGTCGGTCGGATTCAGCAGCAGGATGTCGATATTCTGCTGCAGCATGTCCTCGACGTCCGAGATCTGCTTGGCCACGTCATGGCCGGCGTCGGTGACGACGACATCGGCGCCCAGGCTGGCGGCGGCTTCGTTCAGCGCCTCCTGCATGGACACGAAATAGGGGTTGTTCAGCTCCTGGAAGGTCATGCCGATCTTCAGCTTGTCCTGGGCCAGCGCCGGGGCCGCCATGAGCGCAAGCGCGGCCGAGGCGGTGAGCAGTTTCGTTTTCATCTGGGTTCCCTCCCATCTGGATGAAAGCAGGCATGGCCTGCGCGTCTCCGGGCGGCGCCGCGCCGCCCGAATTGGTGAAATTGGCGATTTCGGTCCTTGTCAGTCCGCCATGACCAGCGCCTTCTGGGCCGCGAAAGTCGCGCGGAACTGCGAGGGCGACATTCCCTTGAGCTTCAGGAAATGCCGGTTGAAGTTCGACAGGTTCGAAAACCCGACCTCGTAGCAGATCTCGGCCACCTTGACGTCGGGATCGGTCAGCAGCATCTGGCAGGCCAGGTCGATGCGCAGCTGGTTGCGATAGCGCACCAGCGTGGTGCCGGTATGGCGCTTGAAAGCGCGGGAAAAGGCGCTTTGGCTTTGCCCGACCATCTCGGCCAGCTCGCCCTCCTCGATCTGCTCGGTCAGGTGTTCGCGCAGATGCGACAGCGCGCGGTTGATGCCGCCGTCATGGGTGCGCGTCAGGTCCAGCTCGAAGCTGAGGCTGGCCAGCACCTCGTATTCCGGCGCATGGGCCAGCAGGTCCAGGATGTCCCAGAACAGCGCCAGGCGACGCAGGCCCTGCGCCTCGACCAGCCGCTCCATCAGCGGGCGGACGCGGGCGCTGGTCTCGTCGTCGAAGAGCAAGCCGCGGCGCGAGCGTTCCAGGAGCGGGCGCAGCGCCTCCATCTCGGGCATGGCGGCGCTGGCCTCTTCGATGAAGGCTTCGGGGAACTGGATCACCAGCGAGCGCAGCGGCACCGCCTCGCCGGGCGGGATGTCGCTGATCCAGTTCTGCGGCAGGTTCGGCCCGGTCATGATCAGCTGGCCGGGCTGGAAGCTGCCGACATGGTCGCCGATGTAGAATGTGCCCGAGGTGGCGACGACCAGGTGGATTTCGTATTCGGGATGGTAATGCCAGCGCACCGTGCGGAACGGATAGCCATGCATCCACGCGGCGAAGGATTCGCCCTTGCGGATGTGGACCAGCTCCAGATCGGGTTGCATTCGCCTTCCTCCCTGCACGCCGCGGACCCTGCCGGGCCTGCCGCGGACGTTCAGGAACCATAGGCTTCATGCCCGCCGGCGATCCACATCAGGGCGAAAAAAATACCGATACTTTTTTGCACCGATCGGTGCAGGAATTGAAGAGGCAGGCGCAAGGCACCGCGACGGGCATATGCTGCATAGCAGAAAGCCCATGCCGCAGCGCAGCGGCATGGGCCTGCTTTTTCGGAAAAACCCTCTGTTAACGCTATCAAGCGCCCAGAGCGGTCAGATCCCGCAGCCGCGGATAAGCCGCATGATGGGCCTCATACTTTTTCGCATAGGCTGCGGCCAGTTCAGGATCGGGCACAACCTCGGCGCGAATGGCGGGCCTGGCAAAGATGCGGTCCGAGGTATCGCCCGTCGCGCAGGCCGCCGCCAGCTTGGCCGCCCCGAAGGCTGCGCCGAAATCGCCGTCCTCGGGCTCCAGCAGCGTGAGCCCGGTGGCCGAGGCCATGATTCGCAGCCAGGCGCGCGAGCGCGCGCCGCCGCCCACCGCATAGGCGGCCTCGATGGGGGTGCCGGCCTTGCGCAGCGCATGGACGCAATCGGCGAATGCCATTGCCACGCCCTCCATCGCCGCCTGCGCCAGATCGGCCAGCCCGGTGGCGCGGCGCAGCCCCAGGAAGGCGCCGGTCGCATCGGGATCGTTCAGCGGCGTGCGCTCGCCCGACAGGTAAGGCAGGAACAGCACCGGCGAGGGCGCCGTCACCGCGCCCACCAGCCCGGCAAGCTCGGGCACGGGTTTGCCGGTGATCTCGGACAGCCAGGTCATGCTGTCGGTCGCAGACAGGATCACCCCCATCTGGTGCCAGGTGTCCGGCACGGCATGGCAGAAGGTATGCACCGCATCGCCGGTGTTCGGCGCGTAAGCCTCGGTCGCGGCGAACAGCACGCCCGAGGTGCCCAGCGACAGAAAGCCCGTGCCGGGCGTCATCACCCCCATGCCGCAGGCCGTGGCGGCATTGTCGCCGCCGCCGCCCGCCACCGGCACGCGCGGGATGCCCCAGCGCTCGGCCAGTTCGGCGCGCAGATGGCCGGACACCTCGCTGCCCTCGACCAGCCGCGGCATCTGGGCGCGCGTCAGCCCGGTCGCGGCCAGCAGCGCATCCGACCAGTCGCGCTTGCCCACGTCCAGCCACAGCGTCCCCGCCGCGTCCGACATCTCGGCGACATGCTCGCCGGTCAGCCACAGCCGCAGGTAGTCCTTGGGCAGCAGCACCTTGGCGGTCCGGGCAAAGATCTCGGGCTCGTTCTGCGCCACCCAGAGCAGCTTCGGCGCGGTAAAGCCCGCCATGACCAGGTTGCCGGCGATGCCGTGGAAATCCGCGCGCGCCGTCAGCTCGGCGCATTGCGGACCCGAGCGGCCGTCGTTCCACAGGATGCAGGGCCGCAGCACATGGTCCGCGCCGTCCAGCAGCGTGGCGCCATGCATGTGCCCCGACAGGCCGATGGCCTGCAGCCGCGCCATCGCGGCCGGATGCTCGCGCAGCAGCGCCGCGATGGCCGCCTCGGCGCCGGCGATCCAGTCGGCCGGCGCCTGCTCGGACCAGCCGGGATGCGGGCGGCTGACGGTCAGGGCCGCATGGGCGACGCCGACGGTCGCGAAGCTTTCGTCCACCAGCATCGCCTTGATGCCCGATGTGCCCAGGTCCAGTCCCAGATACATGGCGCTTACTCCGGCATGACGATCTGCAGCTTCACGTCGGTCTCGCGCGCCTCGACGGCGCGGTCGAAGCCGGCGATGCTGTCCGCGAAGGGGATCGAGGCCGAGATCAGCGGCTTGAGATCCACCTTGCCCGAGGCGATCAGCGCGATGGCGCGGTCATAGACATTGGCATAGCGGAACACGGTCTCGACCCGCAGCTCCTTGGCCTGCAGCCCGACGATGTCCACCGGCACCGGATCGACCGGCATGCCGACCAGCACGATGGCGCCGCCGGGACGCGCAAGCTGGTGCATGCCCAGGATCGCCGGCGCCGCGCCCGAGCATTCGAAGACGATGTCGGCGCCCCAGTTGTCGGTCGCCTCGGCCACCGCCTCGGCCAGCGGGTGGTTGCGGATGTTCACGGTCTCGATGCCGTCATAGGCGCCGATGATGTCCAGCTTGGGCTGGGCGAGGTCGGCCACGATCACCCGCGCACAACCGCCGGCCAGCGCCGCCAGCGCCACCATCATGCCGATGGGGCCGGCGCCCGTGACCACCGCCACGTCGCCCGGCTGGATGCGGGCGCGCAGCGCGGCCTGCATGCCGATGGCAAAGGGCTCGACCATCGCGCCTTCCGCGAAGCTGACATTGCCGGGCAGCTTGTAGGTGAAGGCCGCGGGGTGGACGACCTCGGGCGTCAGGCAGCCATGCACCGGCGGCGTCGCCCAGAAGGTCACGGCAGGATCGACGTTGTAGATCCCCAGCTTGGCCGCGCGCGAGGTCGGGTCGGGAATCCCCGGCTCCATGCAGACCCGGTCGCCGGGCTTCAGATGCGTGACCTCGGTCCCCGCCTCGATCACCGTGCCGGATGCCTCGTGCCCCAGCACCATCGGCTCGCGCACGACAAAATGCCCGATCTTGCCATGGGTATAATAATGCACGTCCGAGCCGCAGATCCCGACCGTATGCGTCCTGATCCGCACGTCCCTGGGCCCCAGCGTGGCGGGGATGTCGAAATCCCGCAGCGACAGCTTGCCCTTTTCTTCCAGCACCAATGCCTTCATCGCCCGTCCTCCTGATGGCCGCGCCGCCCTTCGGGCGCCCTCGACTCGCGTCTTTGGCGGCGAGTCGGGGCGCATGTAAACAAAAACCCGCGCAGGGCGCGAGCTTTTGCTCATCAGAAGAATAATTGTATCAGCGATGCGCCGGAAAAGCTATGCGCCGGCTGCGGCAGCGCAGGCGATCCGGCCCTGGTCGCAAAGAATCAGGGCGGTCATTTCATCAGCCGGTCCTTGACCATGGGGCCGACGGCGCCGAAATCCATCTGCCCGGCATGGCGGGCGCGCAGCTCGGCCATGACCCGGCCCATGTCGCGGATCGACTCGGCACCCAGTTCGGCGATGGCCTTGTCGATGGCGGCGTGGGTTTCCTCGGCGTCCAGCTGGCGCGGCAGGTAGGACTGGATCACCTTGATCTCGTCCAGTTCGCGCTCGGCCAGTTCCAGCCGGCCGCCCTCTTCATAGGCCTTGGCCGATTCCTGGCGCTGCTTGACCATCTTGGACAGGATCGCGGTCAGCTCGGCCTCGGCCAGCCCGGCCTCGTCGCCGCCTTCGCCGCGGGCGGCGATCTCGCGGTCCTTGATCGCGGCCGAGATCAGGCGCAGCGTGGACAGCCGCGCCGAGTCCTTGGCTTTCATCGCCTCTTTCGTATCGGCCAGAATGCGTTCGCGCAGTCCCATGTGATCCTCGCTGAATGTATTCCGCCGGGTGGTGCCCGGCTTCGCCCCCGCAGTCAAGCCGTGCCCTCAACCCCGCCCCGGCCGCAAAGTTCCGCGCGCCGCCCGTTCCCGCCTTGACGCGCCTGCGCCCTTTACCTAGGTTCCCGCCGATTTACCCGGAGAGTGACGATGCCCCAGAAACCGACCGCATGTCTTGCGCTTGCCGACGGCACCGTGTTCCACGGCCAGGGCTTCGGCGCGGTCGGGGAAGTGGTGGCCGAGCTGGTCTTCAACACCGCGATGACCGGCTATCAGGAGATCATGACCGATCCCTCCTATGCCAGCCAGGTCGTGACCTTCACCTTCCCCCATATCGGCAATACCGGCGTGACCGAACAGGACGACGAGGCGCCCGAGCCCGTCGCCTCGGGCATCGTGGTGAAATGGGATCCGACCGAGCCCTCGAACTGGCGCGCTAGCGCCGACCTGGTCGAATGGATGGCGCGCCGCGGCCGCATCGGCATCGGCGGCGTCGATACCCGCCGCCTGACCCGCGCGATCCGCCAGCAGGGCTCGCCCCATGTCGTCCTGGCCCATGACCCCGAGGGGAATTTCGACATCGCCGCCATGGTCGCCAAGGCGCGCGGCTGGAAGGGCATCGTCGGCCTGGACCTCGCCAAGGAGGTCAGCTGCCGGCAAAGCTATCGCTGGACCGAGGGGCTGTGGTCCTGGCCCGGCACCTTCGGCCAGTCCGAGGAAAAGAAACCCTTCCGCGTCGTCGCCGTCGATTACGGCGCGAAACGCAACATCCTGCGCTCGCTGGCGCAAAGCGGCGCCGAGGTGACGGTGCTGCCCGCCACCGCCACCGCCGAGGAAGTGCTGGCCCACGAGCCCGAGGGCGTGTTCCTATCGAACGGACCGGGCGACCCGGCCGCGACCGGCGAATACGCCGTGCCGATGATCCGCGAGCTGCTGGACCGCGACCTGCCGATCTTTGGCATCTGCCTGGGCCACCAGATGCTGGCGCTGGCGCTTGGCGCCCATACCGTGAAGATGAACCACGGCCATCACGGCGCGAACCACCCGGTCAAGGACGTCGAAACCGGCAAGGTCGAGATCACCTCGATGAACCACGGCTTCGCCGTCGATGCCCAGACCCTGCCCCAAGGCGTGATCGAGACCCATGTCAGCCTGTTCGACGGCTCGAACTGCGGGCTGCGCGTGGCCGACAAGCCGGTCTTCTCGGTGCAATACCACCCCGAGGCCAGCCCCGGCCCGCAGGACAGCGCCTATCTGTTCGAGCGCTTTACCGAGGCGATGCGCAGCCGGCGCGGCTGATCCGGGCGCGGGCCTGGCGGCGGTTAACCGGTTCTTAACCCTCTGCATGGCAGAGAGGGGACCGGAACGACCCAGACCGGGAATCGCCTATGGCCCGCCCCGCCCTCATCTGGCCCCTTGCTGGTGCCCCGGCCGAGGCCGCCGTGCCCGCCTTGACGGGCACGGTGATCGCGACCCGCGACCTGCGCCCGCTGGGCCAGATCCTGATCGAGGATGGCGCGGTCGATCCGCGCGACCTGCTCAAGGCGCTGGTCATGCGCGAGCGCCAATCGGCGCGGCTGGGCGAGATCCTGCTGGCGCACGGCTGGGTGCGGGAAGAGGCGCTGCTGCGCGCACTGTCCCGGCAATGGCGCGCCAGCGTGCTGGACCTGGCGGCGCTGCCGCCCGATCCACGGCTGGTCGATGCGATGGGCGCGCAGCTTTGCCTGGCCGAGGGCGCGGTGCCCTGGCGCCGGGTCGGCGGCGTCACCTTCATCGCCACCGCGCGCCCCGAGGGATTCGAGGCATTGCAGGACCGCCTGCCCGAGGGGTTCGGCGCGGTGCGCATGCTGCTGTGTTCGGAAAACGCCGCGCGCGAGGCGATCCTGGCCCTGCGCCGCACCGCGCTGATCCGCCAGGCCGAAACCCGCGTGCCCGCCCAGGAAAGCTGCCGCACCCGCAACGAGCGCCGCTTCGGCCGCATTGCCGTGGGGCTGATGGCGGCAGCGGCGCTGGGGCTGATGCTGGCGCCGAACGCGGTGATCGCGCTGCTGACGGCCTGGGCGGTGCTGACGCTGGTCGCCTCGGCCACGCTGAAGCTGTTCTCCTTTGCCGCCGTCCTGCGCCGGCACCGGCAGGACCGCCTGCAAAAGCCGGCCCATGCCGCCCGGCCGCAGCCCGAGATGACGGCGCCGCTGCCGGTAATCTCGGTCATGGTGCCGCTGTTCGCCGAGGCCGACATCGCCGAAAAGCTGATCGGCCGGCTGTCGCGGCTGGACTACCCGCGCGAGCTGATGGACATCCTGATCGTGGTCGAGGAGACCGACCGCGTCACCTGCGAGGCGCTGCAGGGCGTCCGGCTGCCGCGCTGGCTGCGCGTGATCCAGGTGCCCGACGGGCCGGTGCGCACCAAGCCGCGGGCGCTGAACTATGCGCTGAACTTCTGCCGCGGCTCGATCATCGGGGTCTGGGACGCCGAGGACCGCCCCGAGCCGGGCCAGCTGCACAAGGTCGCGCGCGGCTTTCACTTCGCCCCGCCCGAGGTGGCCTGCCTGCAAGGCGTGCTGGACTATTACAACCCCCGCACCAACTGGCTGGCCCGCGCCTTCACCATCGAATATGCCGCCTGGTTCCGCGGCACGCTGGCCGGGGCGGCGGCGCTGGACCTGGTGGTGCCGCTTGGCGGGACGACGCTGTTCTTCCGCCGCGACGCGCTGGAAGAGATCGGCGCCTGGGACGCCTGGAACGTGACCGAGGACGCCGACCTGGGCGTGCGCCTGACCCGGCGCGGCTATCGCACGCGGATGCTGGACACCGTCACCCATGAAGAGGCGAACTGCCGCCTGATCCCCTGGGTCAAGCAGCGCTCGCGCTGGCTCAAGGGCTTCGCGATGACCTGGGGCGTGCATATGCGCGACCCGGTGGCGCTGTGGCGCGACCTGGGGACGCGGCGCTTCCTTGCCTTGCAGGTGCAGCTTTTCGCCTCGGTCTCGCAATACCTGCTGGCGCCGGTGCTGTGGAGCTTCTGGCTGCTCAGCCTGGGCCTGCCGCATCCGATGCGGGACATGCTGTCGGGCCTGCTGGGCGGCCATGCCATCGCCCTGCTGTTCGCGCTGTTCGTGGCCTCGGAATTGCTGAACATCGCCGTCGGCCTCTGGGCGGTGCGCGGGCGGGCGCATCGCCACCTGCTGCCCTGGGTGCCGACGCTGCACCTGTATTTCCCGCTCGGCTGCCTGGCGGCCTGGAAGGCGATCTACGAGGTGGTGGTCAAGCCCTTCTACTGGGACAAGACCCAGCACGGCATCTTCGAGGCCGGCCTGGACGAGCCGCCCGAGCCCGCGCCGCCGCCCGCCGGCCGGCTGATCCCCCTGCGCGAAACCGCCGCCGGAGAGCCCGCAAGCCCCATCGCCGCCGAAACCGACCCGGACCTCGACCCGCTGCTGGTCCCCTTGCTGGGCAAGATCGACTGAACCGATGCAGCCACCTGGCACCCCCGGCAGGAGGAGCCGCGGACCCTGCAGCGAACCTACCTCGGCTTCCTGGTGCGAGGCAGGACTGGCCGAACCGGGCGCCCGGTGCCGGCTGCAGCACAGATAGAGGAGACTGCCGCCGCTTCGGGGCGCTAGGTTCTGTACTCACAGGCGGGCTTCCGTTTGGGAACGGTTCGTGCTTCGAGCGCCTTGCGGAGCTTGAATGGCACCTCTCGCGCTGAGGGACCGGGAACGGGCGCTGATTGCACCGCTTCTTCCCGACAAGCCTCGTGGCCTTGCGCGGACGAACGACCGGCGCGTCCTGAACGGGTTTTCTCCGTCCTGCGGACAGCGCCACCCTGGCGCGACCTTCCCGAGCGCTACGGTCCATATACGACCGCTTCCAACCGATGGGCCAAGGCGGGGCAGCGTGCTACGACAAACTCGCCAAGGGATTTCTCGCAGCCGTCACAATCGCAGCCGCAAGACTGTGGTGCGGAATTATAAGTCCACTCCCTGGACAGGACCGGCTGGGGCCAGACACTTCTCCCGCTCTGTTTTCGCTTGCGGAGCTCTAACAGGCTGCTGAAAAAGTCCTTGCGACAGGACAGCGCGGGCGGGGAGCCAGGAAATCCGCCTCAAATTTGCCGAAAACACCCCATTTTCGGGCCGATATCAGCTGGTTCCAGAACGATTTCCGCTGCGTCGCCCTCTCAAAATCCTTTTTCAGCAGCCTGCTAAGCGAGACCCGTGGCGGGCCTTGGCGGGCAGGAACGGCAAAGCCGGTGTCGGCTGCGGCACTGGCAGCGAGCCTTGCCACGGCTTCTTGGTGCATGGAAAGATCGGCAGGGCCGGGCACCTCTGCCGCTCGGTTCTCGCACGCGCCGCGCGAAGCGATGCCCGGCGCACGCCCCGGCGGGCAGGAACAGCGGGTCCGATGGCCATCAGAGGCCGTCGGAGCAGATGCATGTGGCGCGCCCGGGCAGGAACGATTGCATGAGTTTCCAGAAATCCCTTTGGCGTGATGCATGTCGCGCGCGCCCGCGGGCAGGAACGAGCGGGCGACATGAACGCCCTGCCGACTGCGGCGATGCCTGTCGCCCGCCCTCGGGGGCAGGCACGGCCGAGCGGGGCGGGCGGCGCAGGTGGCGGACCTGCCGCGGGCTTCCTGCCGCACGACCGGCCGGGTCAGCGGCGGCGCGTTCCCGTCGGCGCCTATCCGGCCTGCACCTCGACCCCGGCCAGGACGCCGTCGATGATCGCGCCGGCGGTCTCGATCGTCGCGGCCAGCCGCTCGGCCAGTTCCTCCAGCGAGGCCGTGCCGGTCTCGCGCAGCAGGAAGGTCTGCCCGCCCTTGCCCAGGTTGTCCATGTCCAAGGGCTTTTCGGTCAACAGCCGGCCGGCGCATTGCAGGCTCCACAGGAAGCGCCGGGCCGAGGCCAGCCTTTCGCCATCCTCGCGCCCGACCAGCCCGATCCGAGGGCCGGTGCGCAACTGCGCCTGCACCGCCCGCGCGGCCGAACCGGCCCGCAGCGCGAAACATTGCGCCAGCAGCTCGATGTCCTGCAACCGGCCACGGCCGATCTTGGCCTCCCAGGCGCCATCCGGGGCCTTGGCGGCGAAGATGCGGGCCCGCATCCCGGCCAGATCCGGCATCACCCGCGGGTCCGTGCCGCGGGTTTGCAGCACCTCGACCCGCAGCGCCTCGACCTCCTCGGCCAGCGCGGCGGCATCGGTGCCGCAGGTGCCGATCACGCGGGCGCGGGTCAGCGCCAGATGCTCCCAGGTCCAGGCCTCGGTCATCTGGTAGTCGCGAAAGCTCTGCACCGAGGTCGCCACCGGCCCCTGCCGCCCCGAGGGGCGCAGCCGCATGTCCACCTCGTAAAGCCGCCCGGCCGAGGTCGGCGCCGAGAGCGCGGTGATCACCGCCTGGGTCAGCCGCGCGTAATAGGCCCGCGTCGCCAGGGGTTTCGACCCCTCGGACGCCTCTTGCCCGGCGGCGTCGTAGATCACGATCAGGTCCAGGTCCGACGAGGCGTTCAGCTGCCGCGCGCCCAGCGAGCCCATGCCCAGCACCACCGCCCCGCGACCCGGCGGCGGTCCGTGGCGGCGGGCGAATTCGGCCGCGACGACCGGGAACAGCGCGGCGACTGCGGCATCGGCGACATCGGCATATTGCCCGCCCGCCTCCTCGGCGCCGATCAGGCTGCGCAGATGATGCACGCCGATGCGGAACTGCCCCTCGTGCGCCCAGCGCCGCGCGGCGTCCAGCGCCTGTTCGTAGCCGCCGCCCGGCGCGGCCAGCGCCGCATCCAGCACCTGGTCCAGTTGGCGGCGCAAGGCGGCGGCGCCGGGCCAGGCCGCAAAGAAGCTGCCGGCCAGCACCCCGTCCAGCACCTCGGGGTGGCGGGCCAGATAGGCCGCCAGCCCCGGCGCCGTGCCGCAGATGTCGGCGATCAATTCGATCAGCTGCGGATTGGCCTCGAAGAGCGAGAAGAGCTGCACCCCGGCCGGCAGCCCGGCCAGGAAGGCGTCGAACCGCGCCAGCGCCTCTTCGGCATGGGCGGCGGCGGTCAGCCGGGTCAGCAGGTCCGGCTCGATCCGGGCAAAGACCTCGCGCCCGCGGGCCGAGCGCAGCGCGGGATAGCTGCGCCAGCGCTCCACCATCGCCTCGGCCTCGGGGGACAGCGCCGGGCGGGCCCGCTGCTCGCCGGGGGCGAAGAAATCGCCGGTCAGCGCCTCGACCCGCGCCAGGCGGGTGGCCAGGCGCGCCGACCAGGCGGCGGTGTCGCCCTCGCCCATCATGCGGGCGATGGTGTCCAGCCCCTCGGCCGAGGCGGGCAGCGAATGGGTCTGTGCGTCGTTCACCATCTGGATGCGATGCTCGATCTCGCGATGCTCGCGGTAATGCGCGGTCAGCTCCTGGGCCACCTCGGGCGGCACCCAGCCCTTTTCGGCCAGCCGCGCCAGCCCCTCGACCGTGCCGCGCAGGCGCAGGTCGGGGTCGCGGCCGCCGGCGATCAGCTGGCGGGTCTGGGTGAAGAACTCGATCTCGCGGATGCCGCCCTGGCCCAGCTTCATGTTGTGGCCCGGCACCTCGATGCGGCCGTGCAGCCCCTTGTGGTCGCGGATGCGCAGCCGCATGTCGTGGGCGTCCTGGATGGCGGCGAAGTCCAGGTGCCGCCGCCAGACGAAGGGGCGCAGCTCGCGCAGGAAGCGCGCGCCCGCCGCCAGGTCGCCGCCGCAGGGCCGCGCCTTGATATAGGCGCTGCGTTCCCAGGTGCGGCCCTCGGCCTCGTAATAGGCCAGCGCCGCCGAGATCGAGATGCAGACCGGCGTCACCGCCGCATCGGGCCGCAGTCGCAGGTCGGTGCGGAAGACATAGCCCTGGTCGGTGTTGTCCGAGATCGTCGCCGCCGCCTTGCGGGTGGCGCGGATCAGGGCGGCGCGGGCCTCATACTGGTCATCGGGATCATAGGCGCCGTCGTCGTAAAGCACGATCAGGTCGATGTCCGAGGAGTAGTTCAGCTCTGCCGCGCCCATCTTGCCCATGGCGAGCGCGACGATGCCGCCGGCCTCGGCCCCGGTCGGGGGCAGCTTGCCGCGCGCCTGCTCGGCCGCGACATGGGCGCGCAGGGCCAGGTCCGTGGCGCGGTCGGCCAGGTCGGTCAGCGCGCCCGTCACCCGTTCCAGCGGCCAGACGCCGCCCAGGTCGGCCAGCGCCGTCCACAGCGCCACCCGCCGCTTGGCGCGGCGCAGCGCCGGGCCGAGGGCATCGGCGGAAAGCGTCTCGAACCCCGCCGTCTCGCGGGCGACGACATCCCCGTGCGCCAGCGCGCCGGGCAGCCAGTCAGCCTCGCGCTCGATCAGCCCGGCCAGGTAGGGGCTGCAACCGGCGGTGCCGCGGATCAGATCGCCCAGCCGGGGATCGGCGATCCCGGTCGCTTGCAGCGCGGAAAGGCCGCGGGCGGGGTCGGCGGGGATGGGCAGGCGGGTGATGCGGGCGGCGAAATCCATGGCCGCAGCCTAGCCGCAGCCGGCGCCGCGTCAATGCCGCGCGAATGGACCGAGAGGTTCAATTCTTGCGGTTTTCCCTGCTTGGCGCGGGGTGCAACTGTTGCTAGGCTCGGCCCAAGAGCAATCCACAACGCAGCCCCGACCGCCGCCAATGCGCGCCGAGATGAGAGTGACCCGACCGCAGCATGCGCCGCCAGGCGCGGCGCGCCCCAGACGCCGGGGGCGCGGCTGATGCGGCACAGCCTGCCTCATGCGCCGCAATTCTATGTGACGGCGCCGCAGCCCTGCCCCTATCTGCACGGCCGGGCCGAACGCAAGCTGTTCACCGCGCTGACCGGCGATTCGGCCAACGAGCTGAACAACGCCCTGTCGCGCCAGGGCTTCCGCCGCTCGCAGAACGTGCTTTACCGGCCCAGCTGCGAAAGCTGCGTGGCCTGCATGTCGGCGCGCATCCGGGTGTCCGAGTTCCAGCCCTCGCGCACGCAGCGCCGGATCGCGCGCAGGAACGTGCATCTGCGCCGCCTTGCCACCAGCGCCTGGGCGACCGAGGAACAGTATGAACTGTTCCGCGCCTATCTGGACGAACGCCATGCCGACGGCGGCATGGCCGACATGGACATCTTCGAATTCGCCGCGATGATCGAGGAGACGCCGGTGCGCACCCGCGTCATCGAATATCGCACGCACCAGGGCGACAGCAGCGAGATCCCGCCGCCGCCCGGCAGCGACCGTCTGGTCGCGGTCTGCCTGACCGACGTGCTGGATGACGGGCTGAGCCTGGTCTACAGCTTCTATGACCCGGCGCTGGAAAGCGCGAGCCTGGGCACGCATATCATCCTGGACCATATCGATCTGGCGCGCAGCGCCGGCCTGCCCTTCGTCTACCTGGGCTATTGGGTGCCCGGCAGCCGCAAGATGGACTACAAGGCGAAATTCTCGGCGCTGGAGATCTACAAGGGCGGCGTCTGGCAGCCGATCGGCGATCCGGCGCAGCATACGTCGGACATCCACCCCCTGTCCATCGACCCCATCGTGGAGCAGGTGGCGCGGATCAACCTGCCCTCGAACCGGAAATGATTACCGAAAAGCCGGCGTCTTGGTAAGAATATTTCAAGAATTTGCGGCATCGGGTCATTTTCTTGGACAATCGCCATTGACCGCGCCTCGCCGCACCCATAGTTTTCCGCGTCGCAGCGGGGCGGCTGTCCCCGCCGCGTTTTTGTTCAGAGATGGAGAATGGGCATGTCCCGACAGATGACGGGTGCAAGGATGGTTATCGAGGCTCTGCGCGATCAGGGCGTCGATACGGTATTCGGCTATCCGGGCGGGGCGGTACTTCCCATCTATGACGAGATTTTCCAGCAAAACGACATCAAGCACATCCTGGTCCGCCACGAACAGGGCGCCGTCCACATGGCCGAGGGCTATGCCCGCTCGACCGGCAAGCCGGGGGTGGTGCTGGTCACGTCCGGTCCCGGCGCGACCAATGCCGTCACCGGGCTGACCGACGCGCTGATGGATTCGATCCCCATCGTCGTGCTGACCGGGCAGGTTCCGACCTTCCTGATCGGCACCGACGGCTTCCAGGAGGCCGACACCATCGGCATCACCCGCCCCTGCACCAAGCACAACTGGCTGGTGAAAGAGACGGACGAGCTGGCGGCGACGATCCACAAGGCCTTCCACATCGCCACCTCGGGCCGTCCGGGGCCGGTGCTGATCGACATCCCCAAGGACGTGCAATTCGCCACCGGCGAATATGTCGGGCCCAAGCAGATCGAGACGCCCAGCTACCAGCCGGCGAAGAAGGGCGACCTGGCCACCATCACCCGGCTGGTCGAGCTGATGGAGACGGCCGAGCGGCCGATCTTCTATACCGGCGGCGGCGTCATCAACTCGGGCCCCGGCGCCAGCCAGCTGTTGCGCGAGCTGGCGGATGCGACGGGCTTTCCCGTCACCTCGACGCTGATGGGGCTGGGGGCCTATCCGGCCTCGGGGTCGAAATGGATCGGCATGCTGGGCATGCATGGCCTCTACGAGGCCAACATGGCCATGCACGATTGCGACCTGATGATCGCCATCGGCGCACGCTTCGACGACCGCATCACCGGGCGGGTCGCGGATTTCAGCCCCGGCTCGGTCAAGGCGCAGATCGACATCGACCCCAGCTCGATCAACAAGGTGATCCATGTCGACCTGCCCATCGTCGGCGATGTCGGCCATGTGCTGGAAGACATGCTGAAGGTCTGGAAGGCCCGCGGCCGCAAGACCAATGCCGAGGCGCTGCGGGCATGGTGGGCGCAGATCGAGCAGTGGAAGGCGCGCAACTGCCTTGCCTATCGCAACTCGGACAAGGTCATCAAGCCGCAGCACGCCTTGCAGCGCCTGCAGGCGCTGACCGCCGCGCGCAAGCCCTATTTCACCACCGAGGTCGGCCAGCATCAGATGTGGGCGGCACAGTTCCTGCATTTCGAGGATCCGAACCACTGGATGACCTCGGGCGGGCTGGGGACGATGGGCTATGGCCTGCCCGCCTCGATCGGGGTGCAGGTCGCCCATCCCGAGGCGCTGGTGGTCAACGTCGCCGGCGAGGCGTCCTGGCTGATGAACATGCAGGAAATGGCGACCGCCGTGCAGTTCCGCGCGCCAGTCAAGCAGTTCATCCTGAACAACGAGCGCCTGGGCATGGTCCGGCAATGGCAGCAATTGCTGCATGGCGAGCGCTACAGCCAGAGCTGGTCGGAAAGCCTGCCCGATTTCGTCAAGCTGGCCGAGGCCTTTGGCTGCGGCGGGCGCACGGTTTCGGACCCGGCCGACCTGGACGCGGCGATCCAGGAGATGATCGACTATGACGGCCCGTTCATCCTGGACGTGCTGGTCGAAAAGCACGAGAACTGCTTCCCGATGATCCCCTCGGGCAAGCCGCATAACGAGATGCTCTTGGGCGAGGCATCGACCGAAGGCGCCATCACCGGCGCCGGCGCGGCCCTGGTCTGAGGTTAGGAGAAGAACATGGCGGCACTGAACATCCAGAAGGGCGCATCCAGCCATTCGGCCTATGACCTGCGCGACCCCAACGCCCAGACCATCGAAAGCCACACCCTCGCGGTGCTGGTCGAGAACGAGCCGGGCGTGCTGGCGCGCGTGATCGGCCTGTTTTCCGGGCGCGGCTACAATATCGACAGCCTGACCGTGGCCGAGGTGGACCACCTGGGCCACCGCTCGCGCATCACCATCGTCACCCGCGGCACCCCCGCGGTGATCGAGCAGATCAAGGCACAGCTTGGCCGCATCGTGCCGGTGCATGATGTCCACGACCTGACCGTCGAGGGCCCCTGCGTCGAGCGCGAGCTGGGCCTGTTCAAGGTCACGAGCAAGGGCGACAAGCGGGTCGAGGCGCTGCGGATCGCCGAGATCTTCCGCGCCAGCGTGGTCGATTCGACCCTGGAGAGCTTTGTCTTCGAAATCACCGGCACGCCCGAGAAGCTGGACGCCTTTGCCGAGTTGATGCGGCCCCTGGGCCTGTCGGACCAGGCCCGGACCGGCGTCGCCGCGCTGGCGCGCGGCGCCTGACGAATCAGCGGGCGGCCGCCAGTCTCAGCGGCCGCTCTTGCGCCTCGCCTTCGCGGTTCGAAATCACCCGCAGCACCGGGCGGGCCGGTTCGGGTTTTTCGCCCATGTTCCGCAGCAGGCTGGGCAGTTCCGACCGCTTGTTGCCCCCGACGATGCTGACGAAGCGGGCATGGCGCAGGTCGGCCTGCATTTCGATCTCAAGCTCGACCAGGTCGCCCGCCTCGGGCCATTCCGTTCCGGCGAACAGGTTTTCCCTGCCCTGCAGATAGGCCAGGGCGCCATGATCCTCGCACCAGATCACGGCCTTCTCCTTGGCCGGACTGCTCCATAAAATAACCCCGATCATGAAAGCTCCTAAAAGACAAAAGCCACCCGGCAATAAGGACGTAACCCAACCCAAGCGGGAAACTATCGGCAATTTCTCGCCTATGAAAGCAATTTCTGGCGGAACCGTTCAGTTTGAGGGAGAATCGGCAGTCAAATTGATCTTTTACGGCTGCGGCCCGCCTGAATTTCATCTTTCTCACGAGAAAACAAACTGTTCCGTCTAGCCTGTGGCCGATGCAGCAGCGCAACGGCGGCCGAGCTATCGCACCCGGCCCGCCCGGTAATCGGCCACGGCCCGCGCAACCTGGCCCATACGGGCGCTGCGCGACGGGTGGGTGCCCAGAATTTTATCACCCGGATCGGGGATGCGGGCGAAAAACAGCGCACCGTGTTCGGGATCGAAGCCGGCGTTCAGGGTGATGATCGCGCCCAGGTAATCGGCCTCGAGTTCCCAGTCCTTCGAATAGTAGCGGGCGCCGAACTGGGCGCCGAAATCCTGCGCGGTGCGAATCGCCTCGGGATCGCCGCCATAGGCGCTGGCCAGCCCGCCCAGGATCACCGCGCCCACGGTCGCGGCGCCGGTCTTGCGGCTGATATGGCCCAGGATGTGGTGGCTCGCCTCGTGCCCGATGACGAAAGCCAACTCGTCAGCATTGCGCGCCTCGCCGATCAGCGACAGGGTGAAACCGATGATCGGCCGGCCGCTGGGATCGACGGTCTGGAAGGCGTTCGGCTCCAGCCCCGCGCGGTCGTCGACGACGAACTGGAAATCGCAGTTGATCGGCTGGGTGCGCCGCTGCAGGCATTCGCGTTCCACCGCCGGCTCCATGCGGCTGACCACCGAGACGAAGGTGCGCGCCGAGGCCGAGGCATTGGCCGGCGTGTCCGGGGCGGGCGTGATGATGACGTCAGGCCCGCCGGGCTGCGGCACTCCCGGCTGCGGCACGGGCGCGGCGACACAGCCCGCCAGCACCAGCACGACCGCCGCCACCGCCTGCCATGTCCTCATCATCTGCCGCCCTCGCCTGCCCGTGTTCGCGCCACTCTAGCCGCGGCGGCCGCCTCGCGCCAAGCCCCGGACTTGCCCCGGCCGCAATATCACGCGATTGTCGGGGAAAGCCGAACGGGAAGGATCCCCGATGTTCACCATCGAGCATGATTTCGACGCGACCGTCATCACCCTGATCGACGAATTGCCACAGGCCGAGATCGGTTCGCGCCCGCTGAACGAGGATGTGGTCATCCACAGCTTCGACGACCGCGTCGTGGTCGAGCAATTCGACCCCGACACCGGCGAGCTGGCGCAGATCGTCCTGACCATCGAGCAGCTGGAAGAGCTGCGCGCCGCGCTGAACCTGCCCGAGGGCAACTATCGGCTGCAACGCGGCTAGCCAGGCGGTCCGGCTAGTCGATGCGGAACAGCTTGTCACGTGCCGTGGCCCCGCGGACCAGCACCAGCCGCGACTTGGCCACCCCCAGCGCCTTGGCCAGCAGCTTGACCACCGCGGCATTGGCCTTGCCGTCCTCGGGGACCACGGTGACGGCGACGCGGATCGCCTCGCCGTCCAGGATCACCGCATTGCGCGAGGCGCGCGGGGTGACGCGCACCGCGATTTCGGCGCCGGGCCGGGCAAGATGGCTAAGGTCGGTCATGCCCCTTTCAAGCCGGGCGCGGCGAAAAAGGCAATGCCGGCTGGTGCCGGCGGGCCGGCGCGGCTATCTGATGGCCAGGACATGCGCGAACCCGACGAGGACCGAATGGAATATGCCGATCCCGCCACCCTGGCCTTCCTGGCCAGCCGCCGCTCGCACCCGCCGAAACTGCTGGCCGGCCCGCCCCCCTCGCGGGAGGCGCTGATGGAGCTGCTGGAACTGGCCGCCCGCGTGCCCGACCACGGCAAGCTGGAGCCCTGGCGCTTTGCCGTGCTGGAGCGCGCGACGCTCGACCGGCTGGCCCCGGTGCTGGCCCGGCACGTGCTGGACCAGGGCGGGGACGAGGCGGCGGCGGAAAAGGCCCGCTCGGCCTTTGGCTCGCCGGTGATCGTGGCAGTGGTCTCGGCCCCGGTCGAAAGCCCCAAGGTGCCGGAATGGGAACAGTTCCTGTCCGCGGGCGCCGTCTGCCTGGAGCTGGTGAACGCGGCGCTGGCGGCGGGCTACGGCGCCGCCTGGCTGACCGGCCCGGCGGCCGAGGCGGATTTCGCCCGCGCCCATCTGGGCCTGGCCGAGGGCGAGCGGATCGTCGGGCTGGTCCATATCGGCCGGCGCGGCCCGACCCCGCCCGAGCGTCCGCGCCCGGATGTCGCGGCCAAGACCACCTTCCTGTGATGGTGCTGCGGGCGCTGATCCTGGCTTGGGGCGACCTGCTGCGGCCGCGCATCTTCGGCGTGGTCGCGCTTGGCGTGGCGCTGACGCTGGCCTTGTTCCTGGTATTGCAGGCCGGCGCCTTCTGGGCGATCCGCGCCTTTGCCCCCGAGACGCTGACCCTGCCCTGGATCGGCGCCGTGCCGCTGGCGCCCGCGCTGTCCTGGGGCTCGCTGCTGCTGTTCCCCTTGATGAGCATCTTCCTGATGACCCCGGTCGCCGCCGGCTTTTCAGGTCTGTTCGCCGAGCGCGTCGCCGAGGCGGTCGAGGAGACGCATTATCCCGCCGCCAAGGGCCTGCCCGTCGATTTCTGGGACGGGCTGTGGGAATCGCTGGCGGTCATGGGCGCGGTGATCCTGGTCACGCTGGCGACGCTGGCGCTGACGCCCTTCCTGGGCCCGCTGGCCTCGCTGCTGTTCTATGGCGGCAACGGCTGGCTGCTGGGGCGCGAGTTCTTCCAGATGGCGGCGCGGCGCCACCTGCACGAGCCGCAGGCGACCGCCCTGCGCCGCAGCCTGGCCATGCAGGCGACGGCGCTGGGGGTGCTGATCGCGGCGCTTCTGACGGTGCCGGTGCTGAACGTGGTCGTCCCGGTGCTGGCGGCGGCGGGGTTCACCCACCTCTACCATCTCAGCGCGTCCAGGCCTCGAGGTCGGCGCGGGTGATGACGCCGGCGATGATGACATAGGCGATCACGCCCCAGATCAGCCCGGCGATCAGCGTCGCCCACAGCGCCTTCTTCTTCAGCTTGGGCTCGTGCGGGGCGCCGGCGGGGGTGCCGGGCGTCACCTGCCCGACATCGGCCTGGCTTTGCTGGCCGATCGGCAGCAGCACGAACAGCACCAGGAACCACAGCACGGCGTAAAGGACGATGCCCCCGGTCAGGCTCATCAGACCTGCTCCAACTCGATCAGGCAGCCGTTGAAGTCCTTGGGATGCAGGAACAGCACCGGCTTGCCATGGGCGCCGATCTTGGGCTCGCCATTGCCCAGCACGCGCGCGCCCTCGGACTTCAGCTTGTCGCGGGCGGCCAGGATGTCGTCGACCTCGAAGCACATGTGATGGATGCCGCCCGAGGGGTTCTTTTCCAGGAAGCCCTTGATCGGGCTGTCCTCGCCCAGGGGATAGAGCAGCTCGATCTTGGTGTTCGGCAGCTCGATGAAGACGACGGTGACGCCATGGTCGGGTTCGTCCTGCGGCGCGCCGACCTTGGCGCCAAGGCTGTTTTCATATTGCGCCGCCGCGGCCTTCAGGTCGGGCACGGCAATGGCGACATGGTTCAGGCGTCCGATCATCACTTCCTCCGTCATTTGCGCCCTTCTAAGGCCAGAGCCCAGCCGGGGAAAGGAAAACAAACCGCCGTTAACCGCTTCTTAGGGAAAACGCGCAATCCTTGGGACAGTTGGTGATTCCCAGTTAGGATTTTGCGAGATGGAACAGGAAAGCATCGGTGCGGAAGACTTTCCCACCTGGCGGGCCGCCCTGCCGAACCGGCCGCTGGCCGGGCTGACGGTGCTGGTGGTCGAGGATTCGCGCGTCGCCTCCGAGGCGGTGCGGCTGCTGTGCCTGCGTTCGGGCGCGCGCATCCGGCGGGCCGACTGCATCCGCTCGGCCCTGCGGCATCTTCAGACCTATCGGCCGGGGGCGGTGATCGTGGACATGGGCCTGCCCGACGGCGACGGCGCCGACATGATCGCCACCATCGCCCGCGCGATGCCGCGGGTGCCGGTGATCCTGGGCATCTCGGGCGATCCGGCCAGGCGCGAGGCGGCGATCCGGGCCGGCGCGGACGGTTTCCTGGCAAAGCCCGTCGAAAGCCTGGCGCTGTTCCAGGAGGCGATCCTGGCCGCCCTGCCGCCCGACGCGCGGCCGCAAGGGCTGCGCGCCCTGCCCGAGGACATGATCGCCGCCGACCCCGAGGCGCTGCGCAACGACCTGGCGCATGTCGCCGACGTGCTGGCGCAGGCCGACGACACCGCCGCCATCGACTATATCGCCCGCTTCCTGGCCGGGGTCGCCCGCTCGGCCCATGACCGGATGCTGGAGGATGCGGCGACCACGCTGGCGCGCGACCACGCGCAGGGCCGGGCGCTCGCCACCGACCTGGCGCGGATCAGCGGGCTGGTGCAGGACCGGCTGGCAAGCGCGCGGATCTCGTAGGCCCTAGCCCGCGGTCAGCGCCGACAGGCTTTGCCGCTGGCGTCCCTGGGCATCGAAATTGCCGGGCGCGAGCCATGCCTGGTGCGCACGCGCCAGGGCGGGCCAGTCGCGGTCGATGATCGCATACCAGGCCGTGTCGCGGTTGCGGCCCTTATAGATCATATGCTGGCGGAAAATGCCCTCGAAGACAAAGCCATAGCGCAGCGCCGCCCGACGCGAGGGGGCGTTCAGCGCATCGCATTTCCATTCGACCCGGCGATAGCCGGCCTCGAAGGCCCAGCCGATCATCAGCGAAATCGCCTCGGTCGCGGCCGGGCTGCGCTGCATCGGCGGCGCGATCTCGATATGGCCGATCTCGATCACCCCATTGGCCGGGTCGATGCGCAGGAACGAGGCAAGCCCGCCCACCTTGCCGGTCGCGCGGTCGCGCAGGGCATAGAAATACGGGTCCGCCTTGGCCGCCATCCCGGCCTGCCAGGCGCGATAGGCCGGCAGGTCGGCGAAGGGGCCATAGCCCAGGTAGTCCCAGACCCAATCCTGGCCCCGGTTGGCCGCGAACAGATTCTCGGCATGGCGCTCGGGGTCCAGGCGCTCCAGCAGGACATGGCGGCCCTCGATCCGGTCGGGACCGGGCGGGGGCGGCGGCACGAAACCCGCGACCAGGGGCCCGGTCGGCCGCGGGCCGTCGCCCTGGGCAAAAGGCGCGGGCGCGCGGTCGGGGTGATCCTGGGACATGGGCAGGGCTCCGGCAAGGGCTCAGGCCAGCATCCCCGGATCGCCGCCAAGGTCAAGGCCGGGAAAGATCTCGCGCTCCAGCCTGTCGCGCCCGATGCCGAACAGCCCATGCATGGCCCAGGCGGCATAGGCGCGGATGTCGCGCGTGGGCATCAGGTCGCGGCCGGCGTAAAGCTGGTCCTCGCCCAGGCCCGGCCAGTCGCCAAAGGCGCGCCCGCCCCGGATCGCGCCGCCCGCCATCAACAGCGCGCCGCCGGTGCCGTGATCGGTCCCGCCCGAGCCGTTCTCGCGCACGGTGCGGCCGAATTCGGTCATGGCCAGCACCGTGGTCCGGCCCCAGTTCGGCCCCAGCCCCTCGCGCAGCTTCAGGATCGCCGCCGCCAGCCGGTCCAGCCCCCGGCCCAGCACGACGGGCTGGTTGGCATGGCTGTCCCAGCCGGCAAGGGAAAAGGCGGCGATGCGGCTTTCGGCGTTCAGCCGGCTGGCGGTAAAGGCGGCCAGCGCCTCGGCATCGGCGGTCGGGCCCGGCATCTTGCCCAGGTCCGAGGTCTCGGCGCTGATCTGCACCGCGTCCTGCGCCGCATCGCGAAACAGCGGGTCGTCGTGATAGACATGCTCCAGCAGCATCTGCGCCTGCGGCGACAGCTTCAGCCAGGCCCGCGGCGCCCAGCTGAGATGCGCGGCCTTGCCGGTCAGGATCTTCATCTGCTCGACGCCGACCGCATAGGCAGTCTCGGCCGTGGCGCCGGGCGTCGCCTGCAACAGCCGGTTCAGCCAGCCGCCCACCCGCCGGTCCACCGGCAGGTCGTTGCCGGTCCCCGCCTCCAGCAGGTCCTGGCCGTCGAAATGGCTGCGCTTGTCGCGATAGGGGGTCGAGACGGCATGGGCAAAGGCCAGCTCGCCCTTTTGCCACAGCGGCAACAGCGGCTCCAGCCGCGGATGCAGCGCATAGAAGCCGTCGAGGTCCAGCGCGCCGTTTTCCGGCCCGACCGAAAGGTTGCGGCGCAGCTTGGCCAGCATCGGGTCGCCATAGGGCTGGATCGCATCGAGCCCGTCCATGGCGCCGCGCAGGATGATGACGACCAGCCGGTTCTCGCCCGGAAGCGCGGCGAAGGTCATGGAACTCATCAACGGATGCGCCGCGGCCGAGCAGCCGATCAGCGCCGCCCCCTTCAGAAACAGGCGCCGGTCCAGTGTCAGCATCTGCCTACCCTCCTATCGCCGGTTGAAATCGCCCGAGGCGAGGATCAGCGCCACGCCCTCGGCCGCCGATTCCGCCTTGGGCACGGCCCAGGCCAGTTCCGCCGACTGCGTGCCGCCGAAAGCCGAGACCAGCATCTCGCGCGGGTCGGGCAATTCGTCCAGCAGCAGGCGGGGAATGCGCAGCGACCAGTTGATCCGCGCGGCCAGCGTCTGCGCCGCGATCCAGGCATCGGCCGTCTCGGGCCAGCCGTCGGGGCCTTTGGGCCGGCCCCAGGGCTGGCCCATGGCCTCGAGCGGGCCCCAGGCGATGCGGCGAAACATGGGCAGCTCCAGCCGGGCGATCCCTTCGCCGCGGATGCCCAGCGCCCTGAGCCCGGCCACGCAGAAATCGAAGGGCTGGCGCACCTTCTGCCGCAGGCCGGAGGCCAGGTCGGGATGGCTGGCCAGCACGCGATAGACCTGCGGCAGGTCGCCGCCCGTGTCGCGCCAGGTGGCCGCCATGGCCTCGACCAGATCCTCGGACGGGTCGTCCGAGACGAAATGCACCGCCAGCTTGCGCGACAGGTGCCGCGCGGTCTCGGGCCGGCGGGCGATGTCGTGAAAGGCGTCGCGGATGGCGTCGAGCCCGTCGCGCCGGCCGCCGCCATAGGCCCGGCCCAGCACCGTCTCGGCCCCAGGCTCGGCCCAGGGCGGGCGAAAGGCGAAGCCCGACCGATGCGAAAAGCTGAGCCCGGTCAGCAGCTCGGCCAGTTCGCGCACGTCCTCTTGCTCATAACCGGCGCCCACGCCCAGCGAATGCAGCTCCAGCGCCTCGCGGGCGAGGTTCTCGTTCAGCCCGAAATTGCGGTCCGGGCGGCGCCGCGCGACGGGCGAGCCCGGCCCGCGGCTGGAGATCTGGTCCAGATAGACCAGCATCATCGGATGGGTGTCGGCGGCGAAGAACATGTCCTCGAACCGGCCGTTCACATGCGGGCGGATCGCCTCGTCCACGAAGGCCAGCGCCAGGGCGTTGTTCATCTTGTCCGTCGCGCGGACGGTGAAATGGTCGGCCCAGAACTGCACCAGCCTTTCGCCGAAGCCGATCGGGTCGTCCAGGGCGCGGATCACCCGGCGGCGCAGGCCCTCGACCGGCAGGTCGCCGAGCTGGCGCTCGGCCTCCTGCCCCTCGGCCGGCTCGGGCCGCCCCTCGCGCCGGGCAAGGCGGACATCGCGAAACCGCGTCGCAAGGGCGCTGGCCTTTTCGGTGGTCATCGCCTCGGGGCCAGGACCGGCGCTTGCAGGACCGGCCAGAACCGCCTCGACATCGGCGGGCGGCGGCATCAACGGCGACAGACCAAAGCCCAGCCGGATCGCCGCCAGTTCGGGAAATCCAAAGCTCATGCAATCATCCCTTGCAGGGGAAATCGCCCCCATGCGCAGGTTATGGCACGACCTCGGCCCGAGGTCAGTTCACGCTTTCTTCAGCATGCGGCGATGCGGCAACAGACTGCCGACGCAGCGCCGCCAAGCTTACTCGCGCGGCAGCACGCGCAGGCGCAGCTCGCGCAGCTGCTCGTTCGTCGGCTCGCTGGGGGCGCCCATCATCAGGTCTTCGGCGCGCTGGTTCATCGGGAACATGATGACCTCGCGGATGTTCACCTCGTCGGCCAGCAGCATGACGATGCGGTCGATCCCCGCCGCGCAGCCGCCGTGCGGGGGCGCGCCATAGCGGAAGGCCTTGACCATGCCGCCGAACCGCTTTTCCACCTCGTCCCGGCCATAGCCGGCCAGTTCGAAGGCGCGGAACATGATCTCGGGGCGGTGGTTGCGGATCGCGCCCGAGACCAGCTCATAGCCGTTGCAGGCCAGGTCGTATTGATAGCCCTTGACCGCCAGCGGGTCGCCCGCCAGCGCATCCAGGCCCCCCTGCGGCATCGAGAACGGGTTGTGGCTGAAGTCGATCCGCCCGTCCTCGCCCTTTTCATACATCGGGAAATCGACGATCCAGGCGAACTTGAACTGGTTCTCGTCGATCAGGCCCAGCTCGCGGCCGATCTCGTTGCGGGCGCGGCCGGCGACGGCCTCGAAACCCTCGGGCTTGCCGCCCAGGAAGAAGGCCGCGTCGCCCTCGCCCAGGCCCAGCTGGGTGCGGATCGCCTCGGTCTTCTCGGGGCCCAGCGCCTTGGCGATGGGGCCGGCGGCTTCGGTCGTGCCGTCCTCGGCCTTGCGCCAGAAGATATAGCCCATGCCGGGCAGGCCCTGCTGCTGGGCGAATGCGTTCATGCGGTCGGCGAACTTGCGCGAGCCGCCGGTGGGCGCGGGAATGGCGCGGACCTCGGTGCCCTCCTGCTCCAGCAACTTCGCGAAGATCGCAAAGCCCGAGCCGCGGAAATGCTCGCTGACCACCTGCATCTCGATGGGGTTGCGCAGGTCGGGCTTGTCCGAGCCGTATTTCAGCATCGCCTCGGCATAGGGGATGCGCGGCCAGGTCGCGTCGACCCGGCGGCCGCCGCCGAAGGTTTCGAACAGGCCCTGGATCACCGGCTGGACGGCGCGGAACACGTCCTCCTGCTCGACGAAGGACATCTCGACGTCGAGCTGGTAGAAATCGGTGGGCGAGCGGTCGGCGCGCGGATCCTCGTCGCGGAAGCAGGGCGCGATCTGGAAATACTTGTCGAAGCCCGCGACCATGATCAGCTGCTTGAACTGCTGCGGCGCCTGCGGCAGGGCGTAGAACTTGCCCGGATGCAGGCGCGAGGGCACCAGGAAGTCGCGCGCGCCCTCGGGCGAGCTGGCGGTGATGATCGGGGTCTGGAACTCGGTGAAGCCCTGGTCCCACATCGCGTCGCGCAGCCATTTGACCACGCGCGAGCGCAGCATGATGTTGTTGTGCAGGCTTTCGCGGCGCAGGTCGAGGAAGCGATAGGCCAGCCGCGTCTCCTCGGGATAGTCTTGGTCGCCGAAGACCGGCAGCGGCAGGTCGTCCGCGGCGCCCAGGATCTCCATATCGGTGGCATAGACCTCGATCTCGCCGGTGGGCAGCTTGGGGTTGACCAGGCTCGGGTCGCGCAGCTTGACGCGGCCGTCGATGCGGATCACCGTCTCGGCCCGCAGCTTTTCCAGTGCCGGGAAGGCGGGCGAGTCGCTGTCGGCGATCACCTGGGTGATGCCGTAATGGTCGCGCAGGTCGATGAACAGCACCCCGCCATGGTCGCGGACCCGGTGGACCCAGCCGGACAGACGGACTTCGGACCCGGCGGCAGCGGCGGTCAGCTCGCCGCAGGTATGGCTGCGATAGGCGCTCATCGTTTTTCCCCTTGCGTATCGGCCCCGCATGAACCGCGCCGCGCGGGCGAAGTCAAGCAATCAGAACGGCCTCACCACGTTGCCGGTGTAGAAATAGGCGCCCATGCCGACGGCAAAGAGGACATTCCCCGCCACCGCATGCAAGACCCAGGCCGAGGGGAAGCCGCGCTCCAGATAGGCGCGGGCAAAGAACCAGCCGCCGACGAAGGTCAGCACCGCCACCACCCAGGACCAATACATCAGGTGCGCAAAGGAAAACACCGCCGCGTTCAGCGCGATCGCCCCCTGCCCCGCCGGCAGCAGCGCGGCGTAGCGGTGGAAGAACAGCGGGCGAAAGATCAGCTCCTGCGGCAGGGCCGAGAGGATCGGGTAGAACACCCAGATCACCGGCAGGAACTCGGGCCGCTGCCGCACGATCTGGAAGATCGAGTTCGGCCGGTCGAGCGCCAGGATCGCCAGCCCCGTCAGCAGGGTGGCCAGCGCGATGGCCAGGATCTCGCGCCAGGGCAAGCGGCTCCAGCCGCGCACCAGGCTGTGCCAGTGAAAGCCGCCGGTGCGCCACAAGAGGCCCAGCCCCGCCAGGCTGAACACCGCCAGCGCCTCGAACAGCAAGTGGCCGGGCAGGAACAGCGCGATGACCAGCGGCGCCCCCAGGTAGAGCGCCGCGAATTCGGCCCAGAGCAGGCCGCGCCTTATTGCAGGCGCTGGCTCAGCCATGCCCGCCACTGCGCGGGCGAGCCCGCAAAGACGTTCAGGTCCACGTTGCCGCGGATCCCCGGCACGATGCCGGTGCCGGTATATTGCCAGAACGTATAGCGCTGGCCGGGATAGACGATGCGCGGATGGCCCGCGACCGAGCGCAGCCAGAACTCCTCGGGCCAGGAGCCGAGGTTGTTGTCGCGGTAGAAATCGACCGTCGTGTAGATGATCGGGCGCTGGCCATAGTGCCGGTGCAGGATGTCCTTGAAGATCTTGGCCTCGCGCAGCACCTCGTGGCTGGCCGGGCGATGCGGGCAGGTCTTGGAGGCGGTCCATTCCAGGTCCAGCACCGGCGGCATGGCGCCGCGTTCCCTGGGCACGTTGGCGATGAACCAGGCCGCCTGTTCCGAGCCCGAGCGGCAGAAATAGAAATAGTGATAGGCGCCGCGCGGGATGCGGGCCTGCGCCGCCTCCTGCCAGTAGCGGCGGAAGTTCGGGTCGGCATGGTCGCCGCCTTCGGTCGCCTTGATGAAGGCGAAGCTGATGCCCGAACTGCGCACCCGGTGCCAGTCGATCTCGCCCTGCCAGCGCGAGATGTCGATGCCGTGGACCGGGTGGTCATAGGGATGCCCGCCGATCCAGGGATGCGGCGCGCTGTCGCCGAACTGCGGGCCGCTGCCCTGCCCCGCCATCACCGCCGGCCCGCTCGAGGGCCCCCCGCAGGAGGCCAGCGCGACCAGCGCCAGCACTGCCATAATCTTGCCCAGGAATGTCATCTCTGCCCTCTGCCCGCGCCTTTCCGGCGCCTTCGTCCCTGCGCCTGTGTTCGGCGCCTGTCCGTCCTTATCGCAAAGGTGCGACGCTCTGTCACGATGGCGTGACAGTCACGAGTTTGTCAGCGGCGGCGGAGACCGTGGTCAAAGGGGCACGATCCTGCCCGACGCCTCCCTGCGGACCCCGCGGCTGGCAAGTGCGGCGCGGTCGTCGGCTTGGCGGATCAGGTCGTTATGCAGCTGCGGGATGCCGCCGTCGATATTGGCCGCGTTATATTCCTCGGCCGAATAGGCGGTGCCTTCGGCATCGTAAAGCGTAAGAGTCCCGTCGGCGGACACGTCCATGATCTTGCCCAGCGTGCCATGGGTAATGCTGAAACCCTGGAAGCTGCCGTCATAGGCCGGCTGCGTCACGCTGGTCGAATCGAAGCTGAACAGATTGGCCAGAGAGGCCGCCATCTTTTCCATTTCTCCCATTTCATGCAGTATGATATAGGTTCCGCGTTCTATTGCGGCCTTCCAGTCGCCGCTGCCGGCGCGGCCGTCCGAGCCGATACCATAAAGCCTGCCAGAGGCATCCAGCATCTGATCCTTGTGGGTTTCTATCCCGATCCTGGAACCGATGACGTCCCGCGCAGCTTTCACCAATGCGGTCGCGAAATGATACGCATTGGCCATCGCGTCACGCCGCGACAGAAAATCCGCATCGCGCTGCGGCGCCCTTGTTCCCATGGGAATTTCCTGCGCAGTTACGAAATGGCCGGGGAAAACCTTGCGGGGATCAGAGAGCGTTTTCTCCCACACATTCTTAAATCCAAATGCATCGGCAATTTCCGGGTCGAACGGGCTTCTGGAACCGTCCCCGAGCGCATATCGGAGTTCCGCTTTCCGCTTGCCTTCGGCAACCATTCGCTCGATATATTCGCTGTCGTAAAGGCCGCTGGCCGGGTCATACACGCCACTGGCCGGAACATATCTGTCAGAGGCGCCCGGACTGTCCAGGATCGGCGCAGCCTGTGGCCCGGCAACGCCATCAGTCGCCGTCGCACCCTGTCCAGCGATGGCAGCAGAGGGATCACGCTGGCTGAGGATGGTCAGAGCAATACCGGCAGATGAAAGCTGCATGGAAACGATTCCGTTCAATTAAAAACATTGCACATCGTTGGTTGATAGGCTATCCTCTTCCTGCAAGCAACTGAAAGATATTTATAATTTTTTGTTTCATGTGGAGATGGTTAATGGCGACTTACACGGGCACCAGCGGCAATGACCGCATCACCGGCGGCACCGGAAACGATTTTATCCTGGGCAGCGCCGGCAATGACACGATTTACGGCATGGACGGTGCTGACATCATCATGGGCGGGGCCGGCAACGATTGGATCATGGGGGGAAATGGAAAGGACACCATCTATGGAGACGGCGGAGATGACGTCATAATCGTAAACGACGTGAGGGATTATTATTCCCTTGCAGGCGATGATATTTCTGGCGGCTCTGGCGAGGATACCATAGCGGCAGAAGCGACCACCAGCAGCAGCTTGCTTGCCATAAAACTAGGGAAGGTGTCTTGGGTAGAGGTTCTGGAAAACAGGACGAACAAGGAACTCATGGTAGAAGGCGCCGGAATTATCGATGTTTCCAGCATAGGAGATTATGAGTCAGCAGGTGGCGCTCTGGGGCAGATCTGGGGCAGTTCGACCAACGACACCATCTACGGATTCAATTTTTCCTGGCACTCCGACACGATTTCTGGCGCGGCCGGGAACGACCTTATCCATGGCATGGCCGGCGATGACTTTCTTTTGGGAATGGCAGGAAACGACACCCTGTCCGGCGGCGCAGGCAATGACGCACTGGCGGGCTATACCGGCAGCGATACCTTTCTTTTCAAATACGATTCCGACGAAGGAAACGACCGCATCATGGATTTCGAGGGCGGCACCGACAGGATCCAGCTTACCAATACCGGCGGCGGCGTGACGTTCGACGACCTTGTGCTTACCGATGTCGGCGCGGATTGCCGTATAGATCTGGCCGGCGGAACCTCGATCCTGATCGTGGGCGTCGGTTCCGCCGCGCTCGACGCGGGCGATTTCATCTTCAGCTGACGGCAGGCCCCAGGGGCCTCAATCGGCCTCGGGCACCAGCTTGCCGGGGTTCAGCACCCCCTCGGGGTCCAGCGCCTGCTTGATCGCCGCCATGACGCCGATGGCCGCGCCGTGCTGGGCGGGCATCAGGGGGCGCTTGCCGATGCCCACGCCATGCTCGCCGGTGATGGTGCCGCCCACCGCAATCGCACGCTCGGCCATGCGCAGCGCGACGCGCTTGGCGGCGGCAAGCTCGGCCTCGTCGCCGGGCGCCACCAGGATCTGGGCATGGAAATTGCCGTCGCCGACATGGCCGACGATGGGGCCCAGCAGGCCCTCGGCGCGGATGTCCTCGGCCGCCGCCGCCACCGCGGCGGGCAGATGCGACATCGGCACGCAGACATCCGTCACCACCGCCGTCGCCCCCGGCCGCAGCGCCAGGCAGGAACGATAGGCGTTGTGGCGCATCTTCCACAAGGCAGCCCGCGCCTCGGGCGTGGTCGCCCAGTCGAAGCCGGTGCCGCCGAACTCGGCCGCCAGCGCACCGAAGGCCTCGGCATCGCCCTTGACCGAGGCGGAGGAGCCGTGGAACTCGACCATCAGATGCGGGCCTTCATGCATCTGGGTGCCCGAGGCGCGGTTGAAGGCGCGCACCACGTCGGCGTCGATGAACTCGATCCGCGCCATCGGGATGCCGGACTGGATCGTGGCGGTGACGCATTCCACCGCCTGCTCCAGCGTCGAAAAGCCGCAGACGGCCGCGGCGACCTCCTCGGGCTGGCCATGCAGGCGCAGGGTCAGTTCGGTGATGATGCCAAGCGTGCCTTCGGAACCGACGAAGAGCGCCGTCAGGTCATAGCCGGCGCTGGATTTCGCCGCCCGCGTGCCGGTGCGGATGACGCGCCCGTCCGCCAGCACCACCTCGAGCGCCAGCACGTTGTCGCGCATGGTGCCATAGCGCACGGCCGTGGTGCCCGAGGCGCGCGTCGCCGCCATGCCGCCCAGCGAGGCATTGGCGCCGGGATCGACCGGGAAGAACAGGCCGGTCGCGCGCAGCTCAAGGTTCAGCGCCTCGCGCGTGCAGCCGGGCTGGACGCTGACCTGCATGTCCTCGGCGCGGATCTCCAGCACCCGGTCCATCTTGGTCAGGTCGATCACCAGCCCGCCCTGCGGCGCCAGCGCCTGCCCTTCCAGCGAGGTGCCGGTGCCCCAGCCGATCATCGGCACGCGATGCGCATGGCAGATGGCGGCGATGCCCGAGACCTCCTGGGTCGAGACCGGCCAGGCCACCGCATCGGGCGGCGGCGCGCGGTGGAAGGTCTCGGACTGGGCGTGCAGGTCGCGGTCGGCGCCGCTGGTGGACAGGCGCGCGCCCAGAAGCGCGGAAAGCGCGTCGAGGGCCGGGGCGGGAATCGGCATGGACATCTCCTGCGGCATTGGTATGGCAGTTGATAGTCCCGGCGGCAGGCCAAGGGCAAGCCGGGGTCAGGACTTGGCGCCCACCGCGCCCTTCACCGCCTCGATGGCGGGGGTGACGGCGTAATGCGCCACCGGAATCAGGATCATGCCCCAGATCACCCCGAAGATGCCGTCGAAGAAGGCGGTGGTGGTCCAGGCGGCAAGGCCCGGTGCCGCGGGCAGGGCCTGGGCCGCGGCCTCGGCCGCGCCGTGGATCCAGTCATAGGGCTGGTGCTGGCCCAGCACATGCAGCCCGTGGATGACGATCTGGCCGCCGACCCAGATCATCGCCGCGGTGCCGACCACGGTCAGCACCTTCATGAAGCCCGGCATGACATGGACGATGCCCCGCCCCAGCCCCGCGGCAGGGCCGCCGCGTTCGTGCAGGTGCAGGCCGAAATCGTCCGCCTTCACGATCAGCGCCACGAAGCCGTAGACCGCGACGGTGATGCCCACCGCCACCACCGCCAGGATCAGCGCCTTCATCCAGATCGCGTCGCCGTTCGGGATCGCGGCCAGCGCGATGGTCATGATCTCGGCCGAGAGGATGAAGTCGGTCTTGATCGCGCCGCGCACCCGTTCCTCTTCCAGCCCGGCCCCGCCCTCGGCGGTCGCCTGCAGATGCGGCTCGTTTATCTTGTGATGGCTGAGCGCATGCACCAGCTTCTCGGCCCCCTCGAAGCACAGGTAGGAGCCGCCCAGCATCAGCAGCGGCGTGATCGCCCAGGGCGCGAAGGCCGAGAGCAGCAGCGCGATGGGCAGCAGGATCACCAGCTTGTTGAAAAGCGAGCCGCGCGCGATCTTCATCACGATCGGCACCTCGCGCGCGGCGGAAAAGCCGTGGACGTATTTCGGCGTCACCGCGGCGTCGTCGATCACCGCGCCGGCGGCCTTGGCGCCGGCCTTGACCGCCTGGCCCGCCACGTCGTCGACCGATGCGGCCGCGATCTTGGCGATCCCCGCCACGTCATCCAGCAGCGCCAGCAATCCGCTCATGTCCGTTTCCCGTCCCAGGTTCCTGCGCGGCACTCTAGGCGGCGGCGCGCCCATACGCAATTCGCAGCCGCGGCGACGGTTCCCGCGCCCCGCCCGGCTTGCGCCCGCGCGGGGAATCATTCATCAAGCATGGGACAATCGAAAGGGCCGCCCATGCTGGATCAGAACGCGAAACCGACCGAAGAGATCGACCTGCGCGAGGTCTTCGGCCTAGACAGCGACATGAAGGTCAAGGGCTTTGCCGAACGCTCGGATCGGGTGCCCGACATCGACACGACCTACAAGTTCGATCCCGACACCACGCTGGCGATCCTGGCGGGCTTTGCCTACAACCGTCGGGTGATGATCCAGGGCTATCACGGCACCGGCAAATCCACGCATATCGAACAGGTGGCGGCGCGGCTGAACTGGCCCTGCGTGCGGGTGAACCTGGACAGCCACGTCAGCCGGATCGACCTGATCGGCAAGGACGCGATCAAGCTGGTGGACGGCAAGCAGGTCACGGTCTTCCACGAGGGCATCCTGCCCTGGGCCCTGCGCAACCCGACCGCCATCGTCTTCGACGAATATGACGCCGGCCGGGCCGACGTGATGTTCGTGATCCAGCGCGTGCTGGAGGCGGACGGCAAGCTGACGCTTCTGGACCAGAACGAGGTCATCACCCCGAACCCCTATTTCCGCCTGTTCGCGACGGCGAACACCGTGGGCCTGGGCGACACCACCGGCCTCTATCACGGCACGCAGCAGATCAACCAGGGCCAGATGGACCGCTGGTCGCTGGTGGCGACGCTGAACTACCTGAGCCACGACGCCGAGGCGGCCATCGTGCTGGCCAAGAACCCGACCTACAACACCGAAAAAGGCCGCAAGATCATCAGCCAGATGGTGACACTGGCCGACCTGACGCGCACGGCCTTCATGCAGGGGGATCTCTCCACGGTCATGTCGCCGCGCACGGTGATCGCCTGGGCGCAGAACGCGCGCATCTTCGGCGACAACGTGGGCTATGCCTTCCGCCTGACCTTCCTGAACAAATGCGACGAGCTTGAGCGCCAGACGGTGGCCGAGTTCTATCAGCGCCTGTTCGACGAGGAACTGCCGGAAAGCGCGGCGGTCAAGGCGGGGTGATGAACGCAATAGACGCCACAACAGTGACCGGAGCCGCGGGGGAGCATCTGGTCATGTCGCGGCTTCTATCGCGGGGCTACATCGCCGCGCTGGCTCCACAAGGCGTTCCAAATTTCGATATTGTCGTCACATCCGTGGAAGGCACCCAGCTATGCGCCTTTCAGGTCAAGACCCGATGGGCCAAAGGAAGTGATGGCGGCTGGCATATGCGGCAAAAGCACGAGAATTTGCAGAACCCTCGCATATTCTATTGCTTCGTAGACCTTGGAAAAGACGCCTCGGCAGCGCCGGTCGTGCATGTGATCCCTAGCCAGATCGTTGCCGAGGTGATCCGCAACAGCCACCAGACTTGGTTGTCCAATCCGGGCGCGCGCGGTCAAGTCCGCAACGATTCGAGCATTCGGCGCCTCTTGCCGGACTACACGAAATTGATGGGAGCAGATACGCCTTACAAGGCGGGTTGGCTCGACGACTATCACGAAAATTGGGATCAGATAGCCACCATTACGCGACCGGCGCCTCAAATCGAGGAACAAACATGAAAAAATCCGACAACCCCGCCGATCCGTTCAAGAAGGCCCTGACCGAGGCCACCCGCGCCCTGGCCGAGGATCACGAGCTGAACGTGACCTTCACCGCCGACCCTTCCGGCGTGGCGGGCGATACCATGCGCCTGCCGCAGGTCAGCCGCCGCATGACCCGCGACGAGGTGCTGCTGGCGCGCGGCACCGCCGACGCCCTGGCGATGAAGCTGCGCCACCACGATGCCGGAACCCATGCGAAATACGCGCCCGCCGGACCGATGGCGCGCGACCTCTACGAGGCGATGGAGACCGCGCGCTGCGAGGCGCTGGGGGCCCGCGACATGCCCGGCGCGCTCAGCAACATCGACGCCAAGCTGGGGCAGGAGGCCGAGCGCAAGGGCTATGGCCAGATCAAGGCCCCGGCCGATGCGCCGCTGGCGGTGGCGGCGGGCTATATCGTGCGGCAGGCGGCGACGGGCCGCGCCCTGCCCTCGGCCGCGCAGCATGTCGCCGACCTGTGGCGCCCCTTCGTCGAGGAACAGGCCGGCGCCGATCTCGATCATGTGGGCGAGGTGCTGGCCGACCAGGCGGCCTTCGCCCGGCTCGCCCGCAAGGTGATCGCCGACCTGGGCTATGGCGACCAGCTGGGCGAAGACCCCGACGAACCGCAGGAGGACGAGGCCGAGGAAAACGCCGAGCAGGACGAGGAGGCCGGCGACAACCAGTCCCGCGACCAGAACCAGGACGACGAGGCCGAGGCCAGCCCCGAGCGCACGCAGGAACAGACCCAGGAAGAGCGCCAGGCCCAGGTCAGCATGGACGACCAGTCCGACGAGGAGCTGGTGGACGAGGCCGAGATGTCCGAGGCCGAGACGCCCCCGGACCTGCCGCCGCAGGTCAGCGAGGCGAGCCCGGATTACCGCGTCTATGCCCAGGAATTCGACGAGGAGATCCGCGCCGAGGATCTGGCCGACCCGGCCGAGCTGGAGCGGCTGCGCGCCTATCTGGACAAGCAGCTGGAACCCCTGCGCGGCGCCGTCTCGCGCCTGGCCAACAAGCTGCAACGGCGCTTGCAGGCACAGCAGAACCGCAGCTGGGAATTCGACAAGGAGGAAGGCGTGCTGGACGCCGGCCGCCTGGCCCGCGTGGTGGCGAACCCGACGACACCGCTGTCCTTCAAGGTCGAAAAGGACACCGAGTTCCGCGACACTGTGGTGACGCTGCTTCTGGACAATTCGGGCTCGATGCGCGGCCGGCCGATCAGTATCGCCGCGATCTGCGCCGACGTGCTGGCCCGCACGCTGGAGCGTTCGCAGGTCAAGGTCGAGATCCTGGGCTTCACCACCCGCGCCTGGAAGGGCGGCCAGAGCCGCGAGAAATGGCTGGCCGCGGGCCGGCCGGCGCAGCCAGGGCGGCTGAACGACCTGCGCCATATCATCTACAAGGGCGCCGACGCGCCCTGGCGGCGGGTGCGCCCGAACCTGGGCCTGATGATGAAGGAAGGGCTCCTCAAGGAAAACATCGACGGCGAGGCGCTGGAATGGGCGCATCGGCGGCTGGCCCGGCGGCCCGAGGCGCGGCGCATCCTGATGGTGATCTCGGACGGGGCGCCGGTGGACGATTCGACGCTGTCGGTCAACCCGGCGAATTTCCTGGAAAAGCACCTGCGCGACGTCATCGCGATGATCGAGCGCAAGAAGCAGGTCGAGCTGCTGGCCATCGGCATCGGCCATGACGTGACCCGCTATTACGAGCGCGCGGTGACGATCACCGATGCCGAGCAGCTGGCCGGCGCCATGACCGAACAGCTCGCCGCCCTGTTCGAGGCCGATCCCAGGAAGCGCGCCCGCGCCATGAACCTGCGCCGCGTGGGCTGAACCTGTTCTTTCGGGCTGCTTGAACTGCCCCGCGTCCCATGCGACCAATTTCGCAGGACCGGGGCCGTTTTTCCGCCTCGCAGGCCAAGGGGCTTTGACGTGCTGAAGATCGGTTTCTTCATTCCCGAATTTCCGGGCCAGACCCATATCTTCCTGTGGCGCGAACGGCAGGCGCTGGCGGAGCTGGGGATCGAGGCCGAGCTGATCTCGACCCGCCCGCCGCCGCGCGCCGTCGCCTCGCACAGCTGGGCCGCCGAGGCGCAGGCGCAGACCCGCTACCTGATGCCGCTGGGCGGCGAAGGCCTGGGCATCCTTGCGGAACTCCTGCGCTCGGGGCCCGCCGGCTGGGCGCGGGGCCTGGGCGCGGCGATGACCGCCGAGGCGCAGGGGCTCAAGGGCCGGCTGCGGATACTGGCGCTGCTGGCCATGGGCGCGCGGCTCAAGCGCATCGCCCGCCAGCAGGGCTGGAACCACATCCATGTCCACAGCTGCGCCGACAGCGCCAATATCGCCATGTTCGCCGAAAGGCTGGGCGGGCCCGGCTACAGCCTGACCCTGCACGGCCCGACGCTGGAGGGCTACGGGCCGAACCAGCGGCAGAAATGGCGCCATGCGCGCTTCGCCACCATCATCTCGCAATTGCTGACGCAGGTGGCCGAGCGCGAGATCGGCACCGACCGCCCGGCGGTGATCAATGTCGCGCCGATGGGCGTCGACCTCGACCAGATCCGGCGCCAGACCCCCTGGCAACCGCCCGCGCCGGGCGAGCCGCTGCGCATCTTCAGCTGCGGCCGGCTGAACGCGGTCAAGGGCCATGACCACCTGATCCAGACGGTCGCCCTGCTGCGCACCCGCGGCATCGATACCCGGCTGGAGATCGCCGGCGAGGACGAACAGGGCGGCACCGGCTATCACCGCCAGCTCGACGCGCTGATCGCGGAAAAGGGGCTCAGCGATGCGGTGACGCTCTTGGGCGCGGTCAACGAAACCTCGGTCCGCGAGGGGCTGGAGCGCGCGCATGTCTTTGCGCTGGCCAGCCTGAACGAAGGCATCTCGGTCGCGATCATGGAGGCGATGGCGATGGAGATGCCGGTGGTCGTCACCGATGTCGGCGGCAATCACGAGCTGATCACCTCGGGCCGCGACGCGATCCTGGTGCCCCCCGAACGCCCCGAGGTCATGGCGGACGAAATCGCCCGGCTCCACGCCGGTCCCCACGAGGCGCGGCGGCTGGCGCAGGCCTCCCGCGCCCGCGTCGCTGCCGACTTCCACCACCGCCGCAGCGCCCAGGCGGTGGCCGACGGGCTGGCCCGCACCCTGCCCGGCGCACACGAGGCGCTGGCCCGCGCCTGACATCCAGAACAAGACCCAGAGGCAAGCATGTTCCAGACTTATGACAGCCACTCCGATCCCGCCGCGCATCCGCCCCGGCTGGCGGCGCTGCGCCGCGAACTGGCCGCGCGCGGGCTCGACGGCTTCCTGGTGCCGCGCGCCGACGCCCATCAGGGCGAATATGTCGCGGCGCGGGATGCGCGGCTGGCCTGGCTGACCGGATTTACCGGCAGCGCCGGCTTCTGCATCGTCACGCCCGACCGCGCCGGCGTGTTCATCGACGGCCGCTATCGCGTACAGGTCAAGGCCCAGGTGGACCCCGCGCATTTCACCCCGGTGCCCTGGCCGGAGACGAAACCCGCCGACTGGCTGCGCGAGGCCCTGCCCGAGGGCGGGCGCATCGGCTACGACCCCTGGCTGCACACGCGGCGCGAGATCCGCGAGATGGAAAAGGGCTTGGCCGGCTCGGGCATCGCGCTGATCGCGCTTGACACGAACCCGGTCGATGCGATCTGGACCGACCAGCCCGAGGCGCCGGTGGGCGCGGTCCGCCTCTGGCCCGACGAGATCGCAGGCGAAACCGCGGCCGAAAAACGCGCCCGCATCGCCCGCGCGCTGCGCGATGCCGGACAGCAGGCAGCGGTGCTGACCCTGCCCGATTCGGTGTCGTGGCTGCTGAACATCCGTGGCGCCGACGTGCCGAAGAACCCGGTGGTGCAAGGCTTCGCCATCATCGAGGAGAACGGCCATGTCGCCGTCTTCACCAACCCGGCCAAGTTCGGCGCGGAGGTGCGGGCGGCGCTTGGCAATGCGGTCTCGATCCTGCCGCTCGATGCGCTGACCCCGGCGCTGACCAACCTGGCCGGCCCGGTGCGGGTCGACCCCGCCAGCGCGCCCGAGCAGGTGTTCGCGCTGATCGAAAGCATGAAGACCCCCATCGCCGAAGCCCCGGATCCGGTGATCCTGCCGAAAGCGCGCAAGAACGCGGCCGAGATCGCCGGGATGCGCGCCGCCCATCTGCAGGACGGCGCCGCGGTGACGGAACTGCTGTGCTGGCTCGACGCCCGCGCACCGCATCTGGACGCCGAGCCGCTGACCGAGATCGACGTGGCCACCAAGCTCGAGGAATTGCGCGTGGCGCGCGGCATCCTCGACATCAGCTTCGACACCATCGCGGCCACCGGCCCGCATGCCGCGATCCCGCATTACCATGTCGACCGGCAAAGCAACCTGTGCATCCTGCCCGGCCATGTGCTGCTGGTCGATTCCGGCGGGCAATATGCCAACGGCACCACCGACATCACCCGCACCCTGCCGATGGGCCCGGTCGATCCGGCGGTGCGGCGGCCCTATACCCGCGTGCTTCAGGGCATGATCGCGCTGTCGCGGGTGCAGTTCCCCAAGGGCCTCGCGGGCTGCCATATCGACGCGCTGGCCCGCGCGCCGCTGTGGTCCGAGGGCATGGATTACGACCACGGCACCGGGCACGGCGTCGGCGCCGGCCTTTCGGTGCATGAGGGGCCGGTCAGGATCTCGCGCATCTCGGACATCCCGCTGGCCCCCGGCATGATCCTGTCGAACGAGCCCGGCTATTACCGCGAGGGCGGCTTCGGCATCCGCATCGAGAACCTGATCGTGGTCGAGGAACAGGGCAGCCCCGACGGGCGCGAGATGCTGGGCTTCGAGACCCTGACCTTCGCCCCGATCGACCGTCGCCTCATCGAGCCCGGCCTGCTCGCCCCGGCCGAGATCGCCTGGCTCGACGCCTATCATGCGCAGGTCCGGGAGAAGATCTCGCCCCTGGTCGCGGGCGAGGTGCGGGATTGGCTCTCGCTGGCGACGCGACCGCTGGGCAGCGCCTGACACCTGGCGCCTGGCGCCGTTCACCGTTTCCCAAATGCTCCCCGGACGGCGCCGGCCGCGCCGCCCGGCGCGATGGGACGCCGCGGCCGCGACTTCTCTGTTCCCCAAATACTCCGGCAACCGCGCCCCTGGGCCCCGTCGCATGGGTATTTGGCAAACGGAAAGAACGGCGAACTCAGCCCTGCGGGTGGCGGCGGCGCCAGGCCAGCGAGCTGAGGAAGGCCATGCCGATGAAGCAGGCGCCCAGCAGGCCGGTGACCACTTCCGGGATCGGCCGCAGGGTCTGAACGAACATCAGGATCGACAGCACGAAGATCGACCAGAAGGCACCGTGTTCGAGATAGCGGAAGGCGGCCAGCGTGCCGCGCTCGACCAGCATCACCGTCATCGAGCGCACATACATCGCGCCGATGCCAAGGCCGATGGCGATCAGGAACAGGTTCTGGGTCAGCGCGAAGGCGCCGATCACCCCGTCGAAGCTGAAGGACGCGTCCAGCACCTCGAGATAGAGGAAGGCGCCGAAGCCGCCGCGCGCCATGTCGGCGTGCCGGGGGGCGCCGCCCCAGCGGTCCAGGACATGGCCGAGCATGTCCACCAGCAGATAGGTGATCACCCCCCAGATCGCGGCGATGATGAAGGCATGCTCCTTTTCCGCCGGCAGCTGGCCCACGATCACCAGCATGCAGATCAGCACGAAGCCGACCTCCATGCCGCGGATCTCGCCCAGCTTGCGCAGCGCGGCCTCGACGCCCTTGATCCAGTCCACGTCCTTGGCCTCGTCGAAGAAATAGTTCAGCGCCACCAGCATCAGGAACGAGCCGCCGAAGGCCGCGATGGGCAGGTGCGCCTCGTGGATGATGCGGGAATATTCCTGCGGCTGGGTGGCGGCGAGGCGCAGCGCCTCCCATGGCGCCAGGTGGGCGGCGATCACCACGACCAGCAGCGGAAAGATCACCCGCATGCCGAAGACCGCGATCAGGATGCCCCAGGTCAGGAAGCGGCGCTGCCATTTCGGCACCATCTGCTTGAGCTTGTTGGCATTGACGATGGCATTGTCGAAGCTGAGCGATATCTCCAGCACCGCCAGGATGCCGGCGATCAGGAAGAAGGCCAGCGCCCCCGAGCCGGTGCCATGGTATTCCCAGCCCAGGAAGGCGGCGAGCGCCAGTCCCGCGCCGGTGACGATGAAGGGCCAAGTCATGTAGCTGAGGGTCGATCTCATGGGGTTCCCCGTCATGCGGCTCGTGCCCTTCGGTCTTAGGCCCTGCCGGAAGGACGGGCAAGGCGGGCGGGCGCAGGGCAGCCTTGCGCGCGGCCCAGGGCGCCGCCCGTGCTTTCAGCCGCGCACCAGCACCGCCAGGTCGGCGACATTGGTGCCGGTGGCGCCCGCCACCACCAGCGCATCGCCCGCCGCCAGCGCCGGGGTCGAATCGTTCCTGGCCAGCGCCGCCGCGGGGTCGATGCCGCCCGCCCGGATCGCGGCCGGCGTGCCG
>NZ_VCBQ01000180.1:0-5160 GCF_006386455.1 Paracoccus sp. FO-3
GGGAAGCGGTGAA
The DNA here is from genome assembly GCF_006386455.1 of Paracoccus sp. FO-3. NCBI lineage: Bacteria > Pseudomonadati > Pseudomonadota > Alphaproteobacteria > Rhodobacterales > Paracoccaceae > Paracoccus > Paracoccus sp. FO-3. Next base: position 14 of record NZ_VCBQ01000180.1, read on the forward strand.
AAATCGAGGTGCCCATTTATTGGTTATGAATCCTGACCCTAGCGCTGGCCTAAAAAAAGATGAATATCCCCTGCATCCCGTCCAATCGGAATCATGGGAAATGGATCGAGACATCTTCGCGCAACGTTTCGGCCGTAGTGAGAGTCGGCGTTACAGCGAAGAAAGCAGGTGCCCCCGCGCATCCGCTATTTCTTGCGTTTTTTCGCAGGCACGCCGGTGGCGGCGTCTGCCGCCTCTTTCGCCAACCGTGCAGCCTTGAGGGATGCCGTCAGCTCGCTCCTCTTGCGGGCCTGTTCATCGACGATGAGCTTCGCCTCGGAAGTGGTGCGATCCATCGCCGTCAGGGGCGCAGGGTCGCGGAAAAGGTTTCTCGCCTTGGCCAACATACGGGTCTCCCGAAGGGGTTCAGCCCGGCCAGATGGCCAGGCTGTTCGACAGGATCAGGCGAGCGCCAGCCTGCTGGCCGATTCGCGACCATCGCGGCCCGACTCGATTTCGAAGGTCACGGCCTGACCATCCGCAACGCTGTTAAGCCCGGCCCGCTCGAGGGCCGAGATGGGCTCTGTTGCACAAATCCCGTGTGGGATTCATCTCATGAATCCAGCGTGGTAGCTGGGATACATGAGCAGACCTACACCCCCGACCTACAGGACCAGGAACTGGCCAGCCTACAATGAAGCGCTCAAGCGCCGCGGCTCGCTGACGATCTGGTTCGATCCCGAGATGAGCTGGGATGCCGCGCCGACAGGTAGGCGTGGCCGCCAGCAGACCTACAGCGATGCCGCCATCCAGACATGCCTTTCGATGAAGGTGCTGTTCGGCATGGCGCTTCGGCAGACGACAGGCTTCGTCGAAAGCCTGCTGCGGCTGGTCGGCCTCGACTGGGCGGTGCCCGACTTCAGCACCCTGTCCCGCCGCCAGAAGACCCTGGCCGTGAACATCCCGTATCGCGGCTCCAAGGGGCCGCTGCACCTGCTGATCGACAGCACGGGTATCAAAGTCGAGGGCGAAGGCGAGTGGCACGCCCGCAAGCATGGTGGACCCAAACGGCGCGTCTGGCGCAAGATCCATCTCGGGATCGACGAGGAAACACTGGAGGTTCGCGCAGTCGAGGTCACAGGGAGCCATATCGGCGATGCACCGGTCTTACCCGACCTGCTCAACCAGATCCCAGCGTACGAGCAGATCAGCAGCGTCACTGCCGACGGTGCCTACGACACCCGCAAATGCCACGATGCAATCGCTGACCGCGGCGCCCGCGCTGTCATTCCGCCTCGCAAGAATGCCAAGCCGTGGAAGACCGTCACCGCCGGCGCGGTCGCACGAAACGAAGCGCTGCGGGCATCGAAATACCTCGGTCGTGCTCTCTGGCGACGATGGAGCGGATACCACCGCCGAAGCCGCGTCGAAACGAAGATGCACTGTGTGAAACTGCTGGGGCAGCGCCTCATGGCGCGGGACTTCGACCGACAGGTCGCGGAGCGTCAGGTCCGTATCGCCGTTCTGAACGGCTACACCGCGCTCGGCATCCCTGTCACAGAGCCCGTGGGATAAGTCTGTCCGGGGAAAGGGGAACCCCGGCCATCAGCCGATTTGTGCAACAGAGCCCCGCAGACTCCAAACCTCAGCTTTCGCCCTGTTCCTTGCCGTCCAGTTCCCGGGCGTTCGTTTCCGCTATCGTCTCATGTAGCCGCGAATGGGCGGATTGCCATGCATCGAGCGCGCCCACGGCCTGGTCGAGCGCCTTTCTGTCCGGCCCATCGAATTGGGGAGCCGCCTCCTTGATCGCCCAGTAGAGCCGGCGCACCACCGGGGTCATCCGCTCCAGCCAGGCCAGGACATCCCTCAGGCTCTGCTCCTTGCCGCCGGGGTTGGAATAGACCCCGCCCTGGAGGCCCTGCAGTTCCAGCTCGCTCAAGCGGAGCTCGATATCGCTCAGCCGTTCCTTGATATCTCTGTCGCTGTTCTCGACCAATGAGACCATTTTCGCCCCCTCCCTTTATGCGGTCGCTCCTCTTGGGCCTGCCGGCCCATCGATCACGCCTGATCGGTCGTCGGATCGTCCATGCCGCTCGCAGCACGAACCGGCATGCCGCGCTCGTTCCCGTCCCTTTTCCGACGCCGGCGCACTCCTGCATCATGCTGCGGCTCGGGTCGTTTCTCGGGGGTGCTGGCGATGTCTGCGGAATCCACGGTCTGGGTCTCCCTGTTGCCGGACGAAAAAATTCGAACAGGCACGGCTGATATGGGGTGTCAGGGGGCTGCAGGCCATAGGAGACATGCGCCTATCGACCAACCTCCGGAAAGCCCGAGAAAGAAATCTCGGTGACGACGAGGCGGTTCTGCAACGGCAGGATGAGGTCAGCGCAGTCGATGGCCGTTACGACGAGTTTTGCGTCGGTCGGCTTTTGCGATTCCTATTCAGGCGCGGGATCGGTTCTTTCCGCTGCCGCGTCGATCCGGTCGGCCCATTCGATCAGCAATCGCGCTGCGCCGAAATCTCCGTGCCTGTCGCGCTTCTGGGCGGCGAGAGCGAGGTGTTCCCGCAGATCCGTCGTCATGAGCAGGCCGGGCCGCTCGGTGGCCAGAAAGAGCATTTGCAGCAGGTGCTCTATGGCGGCTTCGTATTGATCCGGGCTTTCGATTGCCACCTTCCTGCCTTCCATCGGTTGCTGCCTGGCGACTCGTGTCAGGCGATTGCTGGTTGCCCCAAAGGACGAAGACCGGATACCCGTTTTGCAGCGGTATCGGCCGGCTTGACCGTCAGCATGGCTGGCGCGTGTCGCGTCACCAGTCCCGGAACCGCTCGAACAGCCCGGACGTGCAGGATCTGATCGGAATGAGCCGGGTTGTTCCGTCGTCATGGACGAGCTTCACCAGATCCCCATTCTGGAAATGGCGGATCCCCTCAAGATGCCACGGCGGCTGAGCAAAGATTTCGGTAGCTCCGGTGAGCGCGTCGGTCAGGGCAACACGTTTGGTCATGGAAACCTCGCTATCTGGACGAGCGAAAACGGCGGACCTGGATCCGCCGCTTCACCTTCCAGCTTTTGAATGCCGCATACCAGCGCAGATTTGGACCACGCCTTGGTGCGGCAATTTACCGGAAGATCGGGGGTCCGCAGGTTTCCGCCCGCTTCGCCTTTCGAATGGCAGCCGGCCGTCATCTGTGGTCAGCAGGCTTCCGCATGGGGTCGTCTTTCGGATCGTTGTCGCCCTGCTGCGGGGCTTCCGGCAGCTCGCCCTGCTGGCCCTGACGGGTGTCCCTCGGGTCCAGAGTGTCGTTCTTTGGGCCGGTGCCCACAATGGGGTCCTCCATGGCACCGCCCGGAGATCCCGCTCGGATGAACAAGACATGGGGTCGAAGGGGTGGAATTGCGCCCTCCGGATCGAAACTATCGTGCAAGCTGGTCATATGGCTGGAAAGAATGTTGCGCCGGTCTGGTGGCACCTAAAGCGCCGCCAGCGTCGTTACCGACCGTCGGGGTCCGCGCCCTCGAGATACGATGATGTCACGTCAGCTATTTCCTCCGCGCGTCCAGGACATGGGTAACGAGACTTTACAGATGCTGAACTGCGTCCGCTTCAAGGTTGACCTTCCGCGGATTCCCCGAGCAGCCGTCGTCGAGACGCACCTGCTGGCTTGACAACATCAGGTCTCACCTTCATTGTCTCAACATATCTTGAGTGGTTGATTCGATGGAAGAGCAACGCGCCCTTGCCGGCTTCGCGGCGCTGTCGCAGGAGACCCGGCTGCGCATCGTCCGGCTGCTGGTCAAGGCCGGGCCGGAGGGCATGGCGGCCGGGGCCATCGGCGAGGCCCTGGGGGGTGCCAGCACCTCGCGGCTGTCGTTTCACCTGACCCATCTCGAACATGCCGGGCTGATCCGGTCCCGGCGCGAGGGGCGCTTCATCATCTACAGCGCCGTCTTTGCGACATTGGCCGGACTGATCGCATTCCTGATGCGCGATTGCTGCGACGGCCACCCCGAGATCTGCGCGCCGGTCGCGGCCGCGCTGTCCTGTTCCTGTGAACCCAGCAAGGATGCCCTGCATGGCTGACGCCTCGCCTCGTGTCTTCAACGTGCTGTTTCTCTGCACCGGCAACTCCGCCCGCTCGCTCATCGCCGAAAGCGTGCTGCGCAAGGAGGGCGGCGCGCGGTTCCGCGCCTTCTCGGCCGGCAGCCAGCCGAAGGGAGAGGTGCATCCGCGGACCCTGAAGATCCTGCAGAACTACCATTACCCGACCGAAGGGCTGCGCTCGAAAACCTGGGACGAATTCGCCGGGCCCGACGCGCCGGTGATGAATTTCGTCTTCACCGTTTGCGACGACGCGGCGGGCGAGGCCTGTCCCTATTGGCCGGGCCAGCCGATGACAGCGCATTGGGGCCTTCCAGACCCGGCAGCCGCGACCGGCAGCGAGTTGCAGCGCGACATGGCCTTCATCGAGACGCTGCGCTACATGAAGGCGCGCATCCAGGCCTTTGCCGCCCTGCCGATCGGCACCCTGGACCGCGCCAGCCTCGTCTCCAGGCTGCACGAGATCGGATGCTCCGAAGGCACAAGCGAGGCAGGAGACAGCATGGACGTCGTGATCTATCACAACCCGGACTGCGGCACTTCGCGCAACGTGCTGGCGCTGATCCGCAATGCCGGGATCGAGCCGCATGTGGTGGAATACCTCAAGACGCCGCCCTCGCGCGCGATGTTGGAGCAGCTTATCGCCCGCATGGGCATCGCGCCGCGCGATCTGCTGCGCCAGCAGGGTACGCCTTATGCCGAGCTTGGCCTGGACGACCCGGCGCTGACCGACGCCGCGCTGATCGAGGCGATGCTGGCGCATCCGGTGCTGATCAACCGGCCCATCGTGGTCAGCCCCAGGGGCGTGCGGCTCTGCCGGCCCTCGGAGCAGGTGCTGGACCTGCTGCCGCCGCAGCGCGCCGCCTTCAGCAAGGAGGATGGCGAGCAAGTCGTGGATGCCCAAGGCAACCGCATTCGCCCGGCCTGAAAGGAACAGATGATGCCCCCCGACAGCCCGGCCCGCCGGCTTTCCTTTCTCGACCGCTACCTGACGCTCTGGATCTTCGCGGCCATGGCGCTCGGCATCCTGCTGGGCACGCTGTTCACCGGCCTGCCGGATGCGCTGA
>NZ_VCBQ01000181.1:0-5148 GCF_006386455.1 Paracoccus sp. FO-3
GGCTTGAGGGTCTGCTCTGGGCTGCTCGGAGCCTGCGTCGTGACGGCTCCGGTGAGGCAAACCAGTCCGGCGTATTTTGGGCATGCGGAAAAATGTAATCTTCCTTCGCGAGCATCGTGAGCTCGGCGACGTCGCGTGGCAGCGCGATCACGATCGCAGCCAGCCGCTTGCGGGCGAAACCGCGTATGTACGCGGCCCTGTATGCTGCGCTGCGCCGACTGCACCTCCGTCATCGGACGGTTTGTCAGGACTCGAGATTCTGCGTGGCTGGATGCTGCGAGGGTCGGCATCGTGGCGGATCGTGCAACCCCAATGACGACACCGCTCGAAGCAGACCAAAGCCAATTACAACGAAGAGAGACGTACCAGATGACGCTGTTTGAACCATTCCTGCTGCGCGGTGTAACGCTAAAGAACCGGGTGGTCGTCTCACCGATGAGCCAGTACCGCGCGCAGCACGGCGTGGCGAACGACTGGCACTTGGTCCACCTCGGTCGGTTCGCACTCGGAGGCGCCGCGCTGGTGTTCTGCGAGGCTACTGCGGTGCAGGAGCATGGCCGGCGTACACATGGCGACCTCGGGATATGGTCGGACGCCCACATCGACCGGCTCGCGGCGGTCACTCGCTTCCTCTCGCAAGAGGGAGCAGTTGCAGGCATCCAGCTCGCCCATGCGGGCCGCAAGGCGAGCGAACGCCGCCCCTGGCACGGTGAGACACCGGTCGACTCGGAAGACATCGCACAGCGCGGTGAAAAACCGTGGGCTGCACTCGGGCCGAGTGCGATCCCATACGCGGAAGGCTGGCCTGCTCCGGCCGCGATGAGCATCGAGGACATCAGGGAAGTGATCGCGTCGTTCCGAATTGCCGCTGAGCGAGCACGCGAGGCCGGCTTCCGGGTGATCGAGGTCTACGCCGCGCATGGGTTTCTCATCCACCAGTTTTACTCGCCGCTCGCGAACCAACGGCGCGATGACTACGGCGGAAGCCTCGAAGGACGATGCCGTCTGGCACTCGAGATCGCCGCAGCGATCCGCGAGGTTTGGCCAGACGAATACCCACTGGTCTTCCGCCTATCGGTCACCGACTGGCATCCCGAGGGCTGGCAAGTGGACGACACAATCTACCTCGCACAACGACTGAAGGACCTCGGCGTCGACGCGATCGACTGCTCAAGCGGCGGCATCTCAGGACGGGAACGTCCGCAGGGCATGACCCTCGAGCACGGCTATCAGCTCGCCCTCGCCGCGCGGGTGAAGACGGCAGCACGCATCGCGACGATCGGTGTCGGACTTCTTTGGGACCCGAAGCTGGTCGACCGCTCGATCGACCAAGGCGATATCGACCTCGTCGCACTCGGTCGCGAACTGCTGGAGGACCCGAACTGGCCATTGCAGGCGGCCCGCGAACTTGGCGCCGACGGGGTTCATGGGATGTGGCACCCGGAGTTCGGGTGGTGGCTCGAGAAACGGGCGCGGGCTGTCCGCAGACTCGGGATACGCAAGTGATCGACCATTGATCATCAACAACGCCCTCGGCCCGAAATCCCGGCGCGATTGCTCTTGCCGCGACCCAGGATAGATACAACATCCCTTAGGACAGGAACTCGATGGAGGAGTAGGTAGCCGCGCACTGCGAGATCTAGACATCGTCATTGTTGACGTCGCCCGTGCATGAAGTGGCGGCCCCGTTCGAGATTGAGCAGGTATCGCAGATGAGCTGATAAGCCTTGGCGGTCTCGGCTATGGTCCTTCACCCTACGATTTGCTGCAGGGCTTGCCGCCTGCACGACGATGGCCATGCGGTTATCTGCACAACGCAAGAGTCTCCCGCCTGAGCGAGCGCGAATGACAGTCGTGCATTCGAAACGTTCCGACATGATGCCCACCGATCTTTTCACACGAACGATTGTACTCGAAGGGCCACTCAATCACTCAATGACGACAGCGCCAGATGATTCTTGGGATAGCCGATCGCTGTCCAGTCGATCCGACCATGGTGCGCGGATCGGATATTCAGACCGGGCTCTATTGAGGGCAAGCTCTGTGGCGCAATGTAGCTGATGTCTATTTTGGTCGCACTGGGAATAAATCTACCAGCATCGTACTTCTAAACGTCAATTCTTTCGGCCGCACCATTGGTTTTTGGATGCATCGCCGAATGCATCGATTCCATAGCCGGAGGTCTTTGGCGGTGGAGACCTACGCTCATATTTTTGGGCTACAGGCATGGAAAAAAGAACACGGACCACCGAAAAAGTTGAGGCAGTGTCGCAGGCGACGTTATACTTTCGATCTTGAGGGAACACGAGATGTATGCACATATTGTGGTCGCAAGGGATGGCTCTAGTCTGGCGGTCGATCAGTCGATAGCCGCTCGAGATTTTCCGATTTCCCCGGCAGCACCTCCTCCATGAACTTGTGAAGGATAAGTCCGCGCTCGCGGCCGCCTCTGCCGCGAAACTATAGCGTGTCGGGGCGTCGTCCATCCATGATAACACTGGCACTAGAGGCGCCAGATAGTTACCCTGTTCCGGCCCAGATGCTTGGATTGATACAACGCCGCATCAACCTGGTGAAAGACGTCGGCCGGCGATTGTGGCCCTTCAAAAATCCCAAGCCCCATCGAAACCGTCACCACACCGTAGGGTTGGTTCCCGGGGTGTGTAATTGCCAACGCACCGACTCGATTCCGCAATGCCTCAAAAAAAGTGTGTGCGTCCAGAGCGGCGCGTGTACGACACGCCATGAGAAACTCCTCGCCGCCGATCCGGAAAAAAAGATCGTCGGCATTTGTTAAATGCGTGCGCAGAACCGTGCCTATTTGGCGCAGAACGTCGTCTCCAGCCGCATGGCCATGCCTGTCATTGTAGCTTTTGAAATTGTCGATATCGAGAATGGCGACGGATCGGAATAGGCCATCGTTGGCCGTGTTGAGATATTCTGGAAATTGTCGTGAGTAGGCATGCCGGTTCGGTATTCCCGTCAACGCGTCGATACTGGCGCTGCGTGCTTCGGTGATATCCGTAAAAATCCAGATTCGCGCAGCCAACCTTCCACCTTCATCGAACGGCACACTGCGCCGCGAAAAAATGCGGCCGTCCTTGAGCAGAATTTCGTCCTCGGAGGTCTCCTGGGCCAGCTGCAGCCGATCCACCTCGCGAAGGAAACCCTCCGGGTCCAGCAGTTGGTCCGTCACGAAAGTGAGCATGCCGAGCTCGTTCTTCGTGCTCACCAATTCGTCTGGAATCTTCCAGAGCTGAGCAAAAGAGCGATTCGCATAGACTACGCGACGCTCGGAGTCGGTTAGTAGGACGCCGTCCGGAAGCGCATCCAAAGTCCGCTCGAACAGCGAGCGCACGGCAGTCCCTCCAAATGTCATGCGCTTCAATCCTCTAGTCCGCCCCAATTGCGCTCGGTCATTGTATCCGGGAATGGTTGTAGTTTCGTCACTTACGCCCTTGCCCAATAGATCGAGGATGCGGTGTTCACGAGCATGCACTCCTTGCGCTCAGGATCCTCAAGCGATCGCTTCAAGACATCGGAAAAGAACGCTTCGATGGCTTCGCGGGGCGGTAATGCACGGCAACGTCGGATACGGTCGGCTACGCTGTTCTCCACATAGCGGTCCAACGATTTGGCGAAGAGCGTGCGCTCATCCCCGAATGCGTTGTAAAGGCTCGCGCCGGTGATCCGGGTCTTGTCGATAAGGTCGCGCACTGACGTTGAGAGCTGGCTCGGTTTGTCTGAACAGTTTGGGGGCTGTCGCTAAGTGGATTTTGGCCTTGGTTATGCCGCAGCCAGGATTGGCTGCAGCGCGTTGAAGTAGGCTTGATCGGGCGTTTGCCGTCCCAGGCTCTGATGAGGCCTCCTGCCGTTGTAGAAGGCCAGATACCGACCGATCGAGGCGCGCGCGTCGGACACGTTGGCGTAGGCGCGCAGATAGACCTCCTCGTATTTGACCGATTTCCAGATGCGCTCGACGAAGACGTTGTCGCGCCAGGCGCCCTTGCCGTCCATGCTGATCCTGATGCCGGAGCCGATCAGCAGGGTGGTGAACTCGCGGCTGGTGAACTGCGAGCCCTGATCCGTATTGAAGATTTCGGGCTTGCCGAAGCGGGCCATGGCCTCCTCGACGGCCTCGATGCAGAAGGCGACGTCCATGGTGATCGACAGCCGCCAGGCCAGAACTTTGCGGCTGAACCAGTCGACGACAGCCGTCAGATAGACGAAGCCCCGCGCCATCGGGATGTAGGTGATGTCCATCGCCCAGACCTGATTGGGACGCGTCACCAGCAGCTTGCGCAGCAGGTATGGGAAGATCTTGTGCCCCAGCGTCGGCTTCGAGGTGTTCGGTCGGCGATAGAGCGCCTCGATCCCCATGCGCTTCATCAGCGTGGCGACGTGGAGACGCCCAACCGTGTGGCCATCCGCCCCGAGAAGCCCCTGCAACATGCGGCTGCCGGCGAAGGGATATTCCAGATGCAGCACGTCGATCGCGCGCATCAAGGCAAGGTCGGCGGCAGGAACCGCGCGGGGCAGATAATACACGCTGCCCCGGCTGATCCCGAGCACCTTCGCCTGCCGGTTCAAAGGCAGATCGTGAGCGCGGTCGATCATCGCTTTGCGCTCAGAAGGCCGGCCTTGCCGAGCGCGCCGGACAAAAAATCGTTCTCCAGCGCCAGCTCTCCGATCTTCGCATGAAGCGTCTTCACGTCGATCACGGGCGCGGTGGCTTCCGACTTCGCTTCGGACCCAAAGACGCCGGCAGCCCCTTCAAGAAGCTGGCTGCGCCATTGCGTGATCTGGTTGGGGTGGACGTCGAACTGCTGCGCCAGGTCGGCCAGCGGCTTCTCGCCCTTGATTGCAGCCAATGCGACCTTCGCCTTGAAAGCCGGGCTGTGGTTCCGGCGCACGCGTCTCGTCATATCCGCTCCTGTTCACGGCGATCATGCCGCGTTCAGGCCGAAAATCCACCTAAGCCCACTGTCCAGATTTCCCGAGCCAGCTCTTTGCCTCGTTGCCTCGTTGCCTCGTAGCCATGGCGCCAGAAGCATTGCATTGCCGCGTCGAGCACGGCTTCCTCATCGAATTCTCTTGGTCTTGCCATCCGGCGCTCTCGCAAAATTCCAGCTTCGCGTCTTGCCATAT
>NZ_VCBQ01000182.1:0-5048 GCF_006386455.1 Paracoccus sp. FO-3
AGCGGGTCTTCGCCGCCGGCGCCGGTGCGCAGGCCGCCCAGCAGGCGCCGCGTCTCGGCAAAGCGGCTCAGCCGGCGCTGCAACTCGGGATCGGCGGCGACGGCCCGGCGCACCGCCTCGGCCCGGTCGGGCTCCAGCTCGCCGTCGGCCAGCGCCATCAGGGTCTCATCGTCGATCTGCATGGGCCTGTCCTCCCGCCGGGTTGCCCGCCGTATACGCGCCGCCCGTCATTCTATTCCCAACTTCCCGGCCAGCGCGAGCCGCGCCCGCGACAGCCGGCTCATCACCGTGCCGACCGGGATCGACAGCACCTCGGCGGTCTCGGCATAGCTCATCTCCTCGACGCAGACGAGATGCAGCACCTCGCGCTGCTCGGGCGGCAGGGTGGCCATCGCCGCCTCGACCGATTGCAGCATCAGATGCGCCTCGAGCGCCGGGGCCGGGTCCACCGGCAGCGCCTCGGGCATCTCGAAGATGTCGACCTGGGTGCCCGCGGTCCTTTGCCGCCGGGTCTGGTCGATCCAGGCATTGCGCATGATGCGAAACAGCCACGGCTCCAGCCGCGCGCGGCGGTCGAATCCGGCGGCATGGGTGATGGCGCGCTCGACGGTGATCTGCACCAGGTCGTCGGCCAGATCGGCGCGGCGCGACAGCGACAGCGCAAATCGCCGCAGGTTCGGCAAAAGGGCGATCAGGGCTTCGCCGAAAGCCGCATCCATGAAGTCCTCCGGGCGGGAAAATTGACCTGGGCGGGGAATAATAGAATGTGTCGGGCGTAGAATGTCCAGAAACCGGCTTCATGGAGGAAGGGAAATGCCGCGCCTGCTGCTGTTCGTGACCGTGCTGGCCGCCATGCTGCTGGCCGACCTGCGCCCCGGCGCCGATTGGACGGNGACGATGACGACGACGACGATGACGACGACGATGATGATGACGACGACGATGACGATGCGCCCCGCCGCCGGGCGCCGCCGCCGGCCCAGCCGCGGGTCCGCGCCGAGCCCCTGCCCCAGCGCGCCCCGGACGAGGTGATCGCGCGCGGCCTGTCGCCGGCCGATCTGGCGCAGTTGCAGGACATGGGCTTCGAGGTGCTGCACGAAACCCGGCTCAGCGCGGGCGAGCCGATGCACCGGCTGCGCAAGCCCGCCGCCATGCCCCTTGAGCAGGCGCGGGACGTGGTGCGCGCCATGGCCTCGGCCACGGCGGCCGATTTCAACCATTACTACCGGCCGGGCAATGCGCCGGGCTGCCGGGGCGCCGACTGCCCCGCCCGGCAGATGATCGCCTGGCCGGCGCATGGCGCGACCTGCGGCACGCCGCCCCGGATCGGCATGGTGGATACCGGGCTCAACATCCGGCACGAGGCGCTGGAGGATGCGCGGATCAGCCTGCACCGCATCGCCTCGGACGGCGAGGCCGCGGCCTCGGACCAGATGCACGGCACCGCGGTCGCGGCGCTGCTGGTCGGGCGCGCCGACGGCCGCACGCCGGGGCTGGTGCCGGGGGCGCCGCTGGTCGCCGTCGATGCCTTTCACAAGCAGCGCCAGGACGAGCGCGCCGATGCCTTCGCGCTGGTCGAGGCGCTGGACTACCTGACCGCGCAGCAGGTGCGGATCGTGAACCTGTCGCTGGCCGGCCCGGCGAACGACGCCCTGGCCGGGCAGGTCCGGCGCATGGACCGGGACGGGATCGTGCTGGTGGCGGCGGCGGGCAATGGCGGGCCGGCGGCGAAGCCGGCCTATCCGGCCGCCTATCCGCAGGTCATCGCGGTCACGGCGGTGGACCGCCGCGCCCAGGTCTATCGCCGGGCGAACCGGGGCGGGCATATCGACCTGGCGGCGCCGGGGGTGGATGTCTGGACCGCCGCCTCGATCCGCGGGGCGCGGACCAAGACCGGCACCTCCTTCGCGACGCCCTTCGTCACCGCGGCCGCGGCGCTGCTGATGCAGAAGGAACCGGGGCTGACCCCGGCCGAGGTGCGCGCGCGCCTGCAATCCAGCGCGCGGGATCTGGGCAAGGCCGGCCATGACGAGGTCTTCGGCCACGGCCTGGTCAGCCCGCTCGATCCCTGCCTCTGATCCCGGCACGGTGCGGCTGGGGTTGCGGCAGTTTCGGCGTTTCGACGAAAACCGACATGGAGGTGTTTCAGCCGTCGGTTATCCTGCCTCTGCCGCCGCCCGTTCCGGGACGGGCCGGCACGATGTCCGGAAGCGCCCGATGGAAGGTCGAAATGCCGCAACAGAAAACCATGGTCTCCGTGCCGGAGCTGATGCTCGAGATCGCGCCCGAGGCGGCCGAGGCCCTGCGCGCCTCGGATCTGCTGCCGGGGGAGCCAGCCGTCCTGCCGCTCCATGCCACCTATTTCGACACGCCCGACCGGGACCTGGCGGCCGCCGGCTTTACGCTGAGCCTGGCCGAGGGCGAAGGCGAAGGCGAGGACGAAACCGGGCGCATCCAGATCGTCCGGGCCACCGGCAGCACCGCCGATCTGTTCGTGCTGCCCGAATGGCGCCAGCCCGTCGCAGGCGACAGGCCGGTGCTGGACGAGCGCACGCCGCTTTGCGCGCTGCTGGGGCCAAAGGTGGCCGACATCGGCCCGCTGTTCGACCTGCGCCTCCAGCGGCAGCTCTGGTCCCTGTCCTGGCAGGGCGCCGACATCGAGCTGGCGCTGGACCGGGGCGAGGTGACGGCCGCCGACCGCCGTTCGGCGCGCTGCGAGCTTCGGCTGGCACTGCGCGAAGGCGCGCCCACCGCGCTTTACGCGCTGGCCCGCCGGCTGGACGAGATCGCGCCGCTGCGCCTGGGCGTGCTGAGCGAGGCCGATCACGGCTTTCGCCTGCTGGGCCCGGTGCTGCGCATGCACAAGGCCGCGCCGACAGCCCTTCACCGCGACATGGCGGCGGCCGAGGGCTTTCGCCAGATCGGCGCCGCCTGCCTGCGGCAGTTCCGCCTCAACGAGCCGCTGGTCGATCCCGGCAACCCCGAGGCCGTGCATCAGGCGCGGGTGGCGCTGCGCCGGCTGCGCTCGGCCCTGTCCATCTTCAAGCCAATGCTTCAGGACGAGACGGCCGCGCGGCTGAACGGTGAAAGCCGCTGGCTGGCCGGGGTGCTGGGCGAGGCGCGCGACCTGGACGTGCTGCGCCTGCGCTGCCGGCCGGATGCGCTGCGCGCCCGGCTGGAGCCGGCGCGGATGGCGGCCTATGCCCAGGCCCGGACGGCGCTCGGCTCGCGCCGGGCGCGGCTGCTGATGCTCGACCTGGCGGAATATCTTGCCATCGGCCCCTGGACGACGCAGCCCTCGGCCGCCGAGATCCGCGACCTGCCCCTGCGCGAATTCGCCTCGGCCGCGCTCGACCGCCTGCGCCGCAAGGTCAAGAAGGACGGCATCGGCCTTGCCGATGTGGATGACGAGACCCGGCACGAATTGCGCAAGGACGCCAAGAAGCTGCGCTATGCCGCCGAGTTCTTCGCACCGCTTTATGCGGAAAAGCGCCGCAGGCGCCGGGCCGCGCGCTTCCTGGCCGCACTCGAGGCGTTGCAGGACCGCATGGGCGCGCTGAACGACCTGGCGGCGGCCCCGGCGCTGGTCGAGCGGCTGGGCCTGGCCGGCGACCCCGCGGCGGCCGCGCTGCTGGGCACCGACCGCGACAAGCGCGCCCTGGTCGAGGCCGCCGCCGAAGCGCATGAGGCCCTGGTCGATGCCAAGCGCTTCTGGCGCTAGGGTGGCCTAGCCCGCCAGCAGCTGGTCGGGGGTGATCGCCGCCAGCCCCAGCGCTTCGCCCACCGGCGGCGAGGTCAGCTGCCCTTCATGCGTGGCCAGGCCCGCGCGCAGATGCGCATCCTCGGCCAGCGCGCGGCGCCAGCCCTTGTCGGCCAGCGCCAGCAGGAAGGGCAGCGTGGCATTGCCGAGCGCCTGGGTCGAGGTCCGCGCCACCGCCCCCGGCATGTTGGCCACGCAGTAATGGATCACGCCGTCGACCTCGTAGATCGGATCCTGGTGGGTGGTGGGGCGCGAGGTCTCGAAACAGCCGCCCTGGTCGATGGCGACATCGACCAGCACCGCGCCGCGCGGCATGGTTTCAAGCTGCGCCCGCGACACCAGCTTCGGCGCCGCCGCACCCGGCACCAGCACGGCGCCGACCACCATGTCTGCGCGCTGGATCAGCTCGGCGGTCGCGGCCGCGCTGGCGTGCTGGGTGGTCAGCTTGCCCATGAAGAGATCGTCGAGCCAGGACAGCCGCGGCAGCGAACGGTCCATCACCGTCACGTTCGCGCCCATGCCGACCGCGACCCGCGCCGCCGCCGCACCCACCACGCCGCCGCCGATGATCAGCACATTGGCCGGCCTGACCCCCGGCACCCCGCCCAGCAGCACGCCGCGCCCGCCATTGGCCTTTTGCAGCGCCCAGGCGCCGACCTGCGGCGCCAGCCGCCCCGCCACCTCGGACATCGGCGCCAGCAGCGGCAGCCCGCCGCGCGCATCCGTCACCGTCTCATAGGCGATGGCGGTCACGCCCGAAGCCAGCAACTCGCGCGTCTGCGCCGGATCTGGCGCCAGGTGCAGATAGGTGAACAGCACCTGCCCGCGCCGCAGCATGGCGCGCTCGGGCGCCTGCGGCTCCTTGACCTTGACGATCAGCTCGGCCTCGGCAAAGACCGCGGCCGCATCCGGCACGATCCGCGCCCCCGCGGCCAGGTAGTCCTCGTCGGCGAAGCCCGCGCCCAGGCCGGCGCCGGCCTCGACCAGCACCTGGTGGCCGCGCAGGACGGCCTCGGCGGCTGCGGCGGGCGCCAGGCCCACGCGAAATTCCTGCGGCTTGATCTCCCTGGGGCAGCCGATCCTCATTCCCTTCTCCTCCTGCTGGTTTTCGGAACTCCCGGCGCCAGTCTGGCATTGGCTTTCCGCAAGATGCTGCGAAATCAAGCCCCGCCAAGGCGCGCCGGCGCACAAGGACGCCCCGGATTCCCAGAAGAATCGAAGATCCTGCCGCCGTCAAGCGCCAGGGCGCAAGCTTTCCCCCGCTCGCCACCCTTGCATATATTCGCAT
>NZ_VCBQ01000183.1:0-4989 GCF_006386455.1 Paracoccus sp. FO-3
CGGGCTGGGCGGCGGCGCGGCTTCATGCCCGCCATGTCGAGGCGCCGGCGCGGCTGGCCGATGCGGCGCGGCTCTTGGCCGACAATGCCGATGCGCCGCGGCTGGAGGCGGCCGGCGCTCCCGCCCTGGCCGCGCTGGCCGATGCGGTGAACCGGCTGGCCGACCAGCGCCAGACCCTGCGGACCGACATGGCCCGGCTGGTGGCCGAGGCGCAGCAGAAGGTGGCGCAGGAACGCGACCAGCTGGGCGCGCTGATGGCCGAGCTGCGCCAAAGCGTCGTGGTCTGCAACCTCGACGGCCGCATCCTGCTGTACAACGACCATGCGCGCGGGCTGTTCCACCGCGTCTCGGGCGGGCAGCTTGCCGGCGGGGCCGAGGCGATCGGGCTGGGCCGCTCGATCCATGCCGTCATCGACCGCGCCCTGATCGACCATGCGCGCGAGACGGTGGACCGCCATATCGCGCGCGGCGAGGCGGCGGTTTCGGCGCAATTCGTCACCACCACGCCCACCGGCAGCCTTTTGCATGTCGTGCTGGCGCCGGTGCGGCCGCAGGCGGGGGCGATCAGCGGCTATGTGCTGCTGCTTGACGACATCACCCAGGATTATGCCGCCCAGTCCCGCCGCGACCGCCGCCTGACCGAGCTGACCGAGGCCAGCCGCGCCTCGCTGGCCAATATGCAGGCGGCGCTGGACATGCTGGACTATCCCGACCTGGAACCGGCCGAGCGCGACGGCTTCCACGCCATCGTCCGCGACGAGGTGGCGGCCATGGGCCAGCGGCTGGCGGCGATGACCGCCGATGCCTCGCAAGAGATCCTGACCCGCTGGCCCCTGCAGGAGATGCTGGGCGACGACCTTCTGGCGGCGGCGGCGCAGCATGTGCTGGCGCAGACCGGCCGGGTGGCCAAGGTGGAAAGCGCCGACGGCGGCCTGTGGCTGCGGCTGGACAGCTTCTCGCTGATCCAGGCGCTTGGCGCGCTGGCGGGGCAGCTGGCCGGGCCGCAGGGCATGCCGCCGCTGACCCTGCGGCTGGCACCCGCCGCCACGCCGGGCTGGGCGCATCTGGACCTGGTCTGGCCGCTCGACGCGGCCTCGGGCGCGCATGGCATCGCCGACGCCAACGCCCGCGACATCGCCGAGCGGCATGGCGGCGAATTGTGGCTGGAGCAGGATCGCCCGGCGGGCCTGTCGTTTTTCCGCTTCCTGCTGCCCACCGCCTCGGCCGGGCCCGAGGCCGAGGCGCTGGAGCCGCGGCCGGAGTTCTATGATTTCGACCTGTTCGCGGCCAGCGATTCCAGCCGCTCGCTGGACGACCAGCCGCTGGAGCGGCTGAGCTATACCGTCTTCGACACCGAGACGACCGGGCTGAACCCGGCGCAGGGCGACGAGATCATCCAGATCGGCGCGCTGCGCATCCTGAACGGCAAGATGCTGCGCGGCGAGCGTTTCGACCAACTGGTCGATCCGGGGCGCGAGATCCCGCCCGAATCCATCCCCTATCACGGCATCCGCCCCGAGATGGTTCAGGGCCAGCCCCGCATCGCCGCGGTGCTGCCGGCATTCCACGCCTATGCCTCGGACACGGTGCTGGTCGGCCATAACGTCGCCTTCGACATGCGCTTTTTGCAGATGAAAGAGGCGGCGACCGGGCTGCGCTTCGACCAGCCGGTGCTGGACACGCTGCTGCTGGCCAGCATCGCCCAGCCGCACGAGCCCTCGCATTCGCTCGAGGCCATCGCGGCGCGGCTGGGGGTCGAGATCACCCAGCGCCACAACGCGCTGAGCGATGCGCTGGTGACGGCCGAGGTGTTCCTGCGCCTGCTGCCGCTGCTGAAGGCGCGGGGCATCGTCACCCTGGGCCAGGCGCGCGAGGCGGCCGAGCATTCCTATTACGCCCGGCTGCGGTATTAGCGGGCTGCTGAAAAAGTCCTTGTGACAGGACAGCGCGGGCGGGGAACCGGGAAATCCGCCTCAAATTTGCCGAAAACACCCCATTTGCGGGCCGATATCAGCTGGCTCCAGAACGATTTCCGCTGCGTCGCCCTCTCAAAATCCTTTTTCAGCAGCCTGTTAGCGGGCAGGGCCGCCACCGGCCCTGCCGATGGCGCGCGTGGGATTACAGCGCCCCCAGGTTCCACAACAGCGTCTCGCCCGAACTGTCGTCCACGCCGTCATTGTCGGTCACGACCCAGGCATCGCCCTGCGCGTCGAAGGCCAGCCCCTCGACCTTGTCCACCACATAGCCGTTGGTCAGCGCGCGCAGTTCCGGGATCAGGTCGCGCACCTCTTCCTTGGCGACGAGGGGCAGATCGCCGCCCAGCGGGGCCGGCTGCAAATCGGCCAGCGCCACGCGGAAGATCTTCTTCACCGCCGCCGTGTCGCCGATCAGGTTGTCGCGCTCGATGACATAGGCATGCTCGCCCTTTACCGCGATTTCCGACAGGCCCATCCAGCCCTCGCCCTTCGGTTCCAGCGGATAGCGCACCGCGCCCCATTCCCCGGCGTCGAGGTCATAGGCCAGGAGCTTGACCTGCCCCTGCGGATCGTCGCCCCATTCCCGCTGCATCGCGACCCACAGCACGTTGTCCAGCTTGGCGATGCCTTCCGCGCCGAAGCGGGTCTGGTGCGCCAGCAGTTCGGCGGGCAGGGCGATTTCCCTGGTGATCTCGCCAGCCTCGTTCACATGCAGGATGGCATGGGGCACCAGCTTGGCCGCATCCCCCTCGTTCGCCAGCCAGAAGCCGCCCTCGCCATCCGAGGTCAGCCCCTCGATGTCGAGCTTCTGCGCCGGATCGCCGCCGCGGGTGACGATGGTCTGCCCGACGATCCGCGCCGGTTTCGCGCTGGTGTCGATCTCGTAGATCGAGGGCATGGCCGAATAGACGCTGTCCGAGGCGGCGAACAGCCGGTCCGCCCGCCCAGGGGCCGAGGCCAGCGCGCCAAGCGCGCCCCAGCCGATCAACCCGTCCGACCCGGCCGAGGTCAGCATCGGATAGGCCGGTTCCGCATCCGTGCGCTCAAAGATCATCACATGCGCCCGCGCGGCGCCATCCTCGCCCAGGTCGGCCTCGTTGGCGGTGACGAACAGGTTGCGCGCGGGAATGGCGACCGCGCCTTCGGGCGAGATGCCCGAGGGCAGGATCTGCATCAGCTTCGGTGCCGCCGGGTCGGTCAGGTCATAGACCGCCACGACCGAGGCGCGTTCGGACAGCACGAACAGATAGGGCGTCTCGCCGAAGCGGGCGAACTCGACGCTTTCGATCTCCACCCCCTTGGATTTCGAGCGTTTTTCCGGGTAGTGGCCGATCTCGGCGATGGCATGTTCCAGCGTGGCGCCGGATTCGTAAACCACCGTGCCGTCCTTGTTCCAGATGGTGAAGCCGCGCGAGCCGCCCTTCCAGTCCCCTTCGTTGGCGGTGACGAAATGGTCGGCGTCGATCCATTTCACCCCGTCGGGCTCGCGCGGGATCGGGTCGGTCTTGCCGGTAAAGTCCAGCCGGCCGTCGGTCCTGGTATCGACGTTCTCCAGCGCGACCGTGCCGGCCGGGAAATGCGCGGCCAGCGTGCCGTCGGCGCCGATGACGGCGATGTGGTTGTTTTCCTGAAGCGTGACGACGATCTCGCCCGCCTCGTTGATGTCCACGAATTCGGGCTCGGGGTCTTCGGGGGCGATCTCGGCCAGGCCGGCCAGGTCGATCCGCTGCATTGCCGCGCAATCGGGCGCGCCGTCGCGGACCGGCAGCCTGACCAGGAAACCGGCGGGCATCTGCGGCAGGCCGCCGTCGCCCGCCTCCTCGTCGCGCTCGTTCTCGATCGCCACGGCCAGGAAACTGCCGTCCGGCGCCACCGCCACCGAATCCGGCTGGCCGCCCAGGTCGCAGGAGGCGACCTCGGCCGCGCCTTGCAGGTCGATCACGGCCAGCCGCCCCGAGGGGTTGGCATGGTTTTCCGAGGTGTTCACGCCGACGAGGGCCCGCGTGCCGATGATATGGGCGGTCGTCGGCTCGCCATTCAGCGCGACATTGCCCAGCGGCTTCGGCGCCCTGGGGTCGCTGATGTCGATCAGCCCGACCACGCCCAGCGGGCTGTCGGTATAGATCAGCGTCATCCCGTCGGGCGAGGCCGAGATGATCTCGGCCGAGGAAGGGCGCCCCCTGTCCTCGTCCCCGGCCATGTTGGCGACGACCGGGAACGAGGCGATGCGGTTGAAGCTGTCGGAAAGCGCGGGGCCGGCAAGAAGCGCAAGCATCGAGGCGGCGGAAAGCAGGCGGGCGGTCATGGCAACTCCTGAGATGCGGATCGCGCGGACGCTAGGGCCGGCATGCAACGGTCCGGTTACGGATGGCGGACAGTTTCATGTCATTCCGGGCATTTGCCGCGCGGATGCGCGAGGCGGCCGCCCGAACAGGGAAAAGCCCCGCTCCGGGGTCGGAGCGGGGCGGGCCCTGGGTCGGGTCGAACGGTTTGGAAACGCCGGTGATGCAGGAAAAAGGGGTAACAGGGGCTGCGTTGACGATGAAATGTGCCGTGGCATCATCGTTGGGCCGGCCGTGTGTGCGCCGGCGCACAGTCGCGCCAGAAAATCGCCGCGCCGGCGTTCAGCCGACCTCGGCCCGGTTCTCTGCCAGCACGCAAAGCAGTTCGAACAGCACCGTCGCGCCGGTCAGCGCGGTGATGCCGCCGATGTCGAAGGGCGGCGAGACCTCGACCACGTCGGCGCCGACGATATGCAGCCCGGCCAGGCCGCGCAGCATCGCCTGCGCCTCGCGCGTGGTGAAGCCGCCGATCTCGGGCGTGCCGGTGCCCGGCGCCATCGAGGGGTCGATGCCGTCGATGTCGAAGGTGACATAGGCCGGCGCACCGGCCATCAGGGCGCGGACCTCGGCCATCACCGCGTCCGGGCCGCGGTGGGCGAATTCCTCGATGGTGATGATGCGCACGCCCGGGTCCCTGGCCCAATGATCCGACATTCCCCAAGTGGCCTGCC
>NZ_VCBQ01000184.1:0-4952 GCF_006386455.1 Paracoccus sp. FO-3
CGCCGATCCCGTCGCACCCGAGGCCGCGCCCCATGCCCGGCGCGGGCGGGCGCATCCCAACCCGCTGGTCGCCGCCCATGCCACGCTGCTGGAACTGGCGCCCGAGCTTGAGCGCGCCAATCCCCCCGCCCGCCCCGAGGCGCTGCGGGCGCGGCTGCAATCGGTGCTGGTCGAGGGGCGCGACGCCTCGGTCGCCGCCGGCGTGCCGCTGAGCCGGGCCGACCAGGGCGCCTGGTTCGTCGCCGCCCTGCTGGACGATCTGGCGCTGAACACGCCCTGGGGCGGGCAGAGCGACTGGCCCCGCCAGCCCCTGGTGACGCAGATGACCGGCGAGGTCGATGCCGGCACCCGCTTCTTCGACCGGCTGGAGGCGCTGATGCGCAACCCGGCCGGCGAACGCGACCTGCTGGAGCTGGCCTGGCTGTGCCTCTGCCTGGGCTTTCGCGGCAAGTATCGCGTGCAGGGCGGCGCGGGCGAAGGCGCGCTGGTGGCGCTGCGCGCCCAGATCGCCCGGCTGCTGCGCGACCCCGAACGCGAGGCCATGCCGCTGGCCCCGCATGGCGCCGGGGTGATCGCCCCCGACACGCCGCGCCGTTTCGCCGTGCCGCTGTGGACGCTGTGGCTGGGGGCGCTGGGGCTGGTCCTGGCGATCCATACGGGCCTGTCCATGCATCTGTCGGGCAAGGCGGAAAGCCTGTTCACCCAGGCTGCCGCCCTGCCCCCGGCCGAGCGCGCCACGATCTTCCGCCCGGTCCGCCAGACGGTCGAGCCGGCCCCCGAACTGCCGGCGACGGTGATCGACCCGCTGCTGCCCGCCTTCGAGGCCGCCCTGCCCGCCGCCCTCCGCCCGGCGATGAAGGGGCGCGAGACCTCGGGCCTTGTCGTGCTGGTGGTGCAGGCCAGCGACCCCGAGGTGTTCCGCTCGGCCAAGGCCGCCCTCAACCCCGCCTATCAGCCGCTGGTCGAGGCCATCGGCAGGACCGTCGTCGCCAACGCGCACCGCATCGGCGCGGTCGCGGTCAGCGGCCATACCGACAACGTGCCGGTGCAGCGCAGCAACCCCTTTGCCTCGAACCAGGGCCTGTCCGAGGCGCGGGCCGAGACCGTGGCGCTGGCGCTGGCGGCGGCCGGCGTGCCCGCCGAACTCATCCGCGCCGAAGGCCGCGCCGACAGCCAGCCGGTGGCCGACAACGCCACCCGCGACGGCCGCGCCCAGAACCGCCGGATCGAGATCCGCATCGAAAAGAGGCAATAGATGCGCATCTTCAAGGCCATGTTCCGGTTCCTCCTGTCCCGCGGCTTCTGGACCTTCGTCGGGCTGGCGCTGCTGGCGGCGGCGATCTGGTTCTACGGCCCGCTGGTCTCGGTCGGCGAGGCGGCGCCGCTGGAAAGCGCCGAGGTCCGCGCGCTTTGCCTGGGCGCCATCCTGGTGCTGTGGCTGCTGATCCTGCTGCTGGGCCAGATCCGCGCCGCGCGGCGCAACCGCATGTTCGTCACCGAGCTGGCCGCGCCGCCGCCCCTGCTCGACGCGCCCGATGCCGCGGCCGAGATCGGCGGCAAGTTCCAGGAAATCCTGGCCACGCTGGCCCGATCCCGGCTGAGCAAGCGGCGCTTCCTGCGCGAGATGCCCTGGTATGTCATCATCGGCCCGCCCGGCACCGGCAAGACCACGGCGCTGCGCCAATCGGGGCTGAACTTTCCCATCGCGCTGAACGACGACCTCAAGGGCGTCGGCGGCACCCGCAACTGCGACTGGTTCTTTACCGAAACCGCCGTGCTGGTCGACACCGCCGGCCGCTATACCGACCAGTCGAGCGAGCCCGAGCGCGACGCGGCGGAATGGGCCGGCTTCCTCGACCTGCTCAAGAAGCATCGCGGCCGGCGGGCGCTGAACGGGGTGATCGTCGCCCTGTCGCTGGACGAGCTGCTGGGCCCCGAGGACGCGCTGCGCCGCCACGCGCGCGAGATCCGCAAGCGCCTGACCGAGATCGGCGAGCGTCTGGAGATGCAGCTGCCGGTCTATCTGATGCTGACCAAGGCCGACCGGCTGCCGGGCTTCGAGGCGTTCTTCGGCGCGCTGACCTCGGCCCAGCGGGCGCAGGTCTGGGGCGCCACCCTGCCCGTCGACGCCCTGCCCGAGCCCGAGGCGATCACCCGCGAGTTCCGCAGCCTCGCCGCCGTGCTGGAGGGCCGGCTGGACGCGCGGCTGGCCGAGGATGCCGACCTGCCGCAGCGCGCCGCGATCTTCCGCTTTCCGGCCGAGTTCGAGCGGCTGGAGGCGCCGCTGCGGCTGTTGATCGACACCGCCTTCGGCGAAAGCCGCTACGAGCAGGCGCCCTGGCTGCGCGGCTTCTACCTGACCTCGGCCACGCAGGAGGGCTCGCCCCTGGACCGGATGCTGGCCGGGATGGCGGCGGGCTTTGGCCTGGCGCCCGCGCCCATGCCGCATCGCATGATGGGCGAACGGCGGTCCTTCTTCCTGCACGACCTGCTGGCCGGGGTGATCTTTGGCGAGGCGGGGCTGGGCCTTTTCGATCCGCGCGCCGAAGAGCGCCGGACATGGATCTGGCGCGGCTCGGCCGTGGCGGCGGCGCTGCTGGTGCTGCTGGCGGGGCTGGGGTTCCTGTTCAACACCATGCGCCAGTCGGGCGCCGTCGCCGACCAGCAGCGCCTGCTGGCCGACCTGTCGGGGCGGCTCGCCAACGCCGCCTCGCGCCAGGCCCCGACCGAGCCGCTGGACCTGCCCGTCGCGCTGGACGCCATGACCGAGATCGAGGCGGCGCGGACGCCGGTGCCCGGCGGGCCCTTGGCGCTGATCGGCCCCTCGGCCGCGGCCGAGATCGAGGGCGCGGCCCGGCTGGCCCGCGAACGCGGGCTGCGCAACCTGCTAGAGCCGCGCATGGTGGCCTTTCTGGAAGCGACGATGTGGCGGCAGATCCGCGACCCGGATTTCCTGCTGGGCGCGCTAAAGGCCTATCAGATGCTGACCGGGCTGGGCCCCTATGACCGGGCCTGGCTGGCGGAATGGTGGCAGGAGGTGCTGCCCCGCTTTGCCGCCGAGACCCCCTTCCCGACCGAGGCCGCGCGCGCCTGGCAACTGGCGGCATTGGACCGGCTGGGCGGCGACGAAAGCCGCATCCAGGCCGATCCGCAGCTGGTCGAGGCCGCCCTGCAGGCGGTCTGCACCGTGCCCTTGTCGCTGCGCAGCTATCGCGCGCTGATGTCCGAGCCCGAGATCGCCGCCCTGCCCGACTGGATCCCGGCGGAAAAGGCCGGGCCGCTGGCGGGGCAAGTGCTGACGCGGCTGTCGGGCCAGACCCTGCGCCAGGGCATTCCCGGCGCCTTCACCTGGCAGGGCTTTCACGCCACGGTGCTGCCGATGCTGCCCAGCATGGCCGAGGCGGCGCTGAACGACCGCAAGGTCTTTGCCGGCGGCTGCGCGGAAAGCGCCGATGCCTCGGCCGCCTCGCTGCAGGCCGACATGATGAAGCTTTACCAGGACGATTTCATCAACGCCTGGGAAGGCTTCCTGCGCGACGTGCGGCTGGCGCCGATCCCCGACCTGGCCACCGCCACGGCGAACCTGAAGGATCTGGCCAGCCCCGACAGCACGCTGAAGCGGCTGCTGAACGCCGTCGTCGCCGAAACCGACCTGGCGCGCCCGCCCGAACAGGGCGACAGCCCCGAGATCAATCCCGGCGTGCTGAAGAAGGTGGCCGGCAAGCTGGGCCTTGGCGCGGCGGCCCGGATCGGCACCAAGGTCGCCGCCGCCGCCGCCCGCCGTCCGGGCGAGCCCGAGCCGCCGCCGCCGGGCGCCGAGATCGCCCGGCATTTCGCCCCGCTCAAGGCCATCGTCGCCGAGGTGGACGGCAAGCCGCCGCTGATCCTGGATGCCGAGACCGCGCTGGGTGCGCTGTCCAAGGAGCTTTTGACCGTGCAGGCCAGCCCCGATCCGCAGGCGGCGCTGCTGTCGCGCGGCGGGCTGCCGCAGCTGACGGGCGACCTGCGCAATGTCGCGGCCACCCTGCCCGACCCGGTCAACGCCTGGCTGGGCGCCATCGCCGGCGACACGATCAGCGTCACGCGCGAGGCGATCCTGGCCCAGCTCAACGCGCGCTGGCGGGCGGACGTGCTGCCTTTCTGCCGCGCGGCGACGGGCGGGCGCTATCCCTTCGTCGCCGATTCCGCCATCGACGTGACGGTCAGCGACTTCCAGCAGCTTTTCGGCCCCGGCGGCCGCTTCGACGGCTTCACCAACGAGACGCTGGCGCCCTATGTCGACAGCAGCGCCCGGCCCTGGCGCTGGCGGGCCGACCTGGGGCTGGACGCGCGCACGCTGGCGCCGTTCGAACAGGCCCGCGCCATCCGCGACGCGCTGTTTCCGGGCGGCGCGGGGCCGGTCATGGCCTTTACGCTGGAGCCCAAGGACCTGACCCCGAATGCCGCGCGGGTGACGCTGAACGTGGACGGGCAGAGCCTGGTCTATTTCAACGCCGCCGCCCGGCCGATGCCGATGACCTGGCCGGGCAAGGACGGCACCAACCTGATCTCACTGAGCTTCACCCCCGTCGATGGCACGGGCGAGGCGATCAGCACCGAAACCGGCGCCTGGGCCTGGCTGCGGCTGGTGCGCAAGGCCGGGCTGTCGCCCACCGCGCTGCCCGAGGTCTTTGGCCTGCGGCTGGGCATCGGCCCCTATGCCGCCCGGTTCGAGCTGCGCGCGGCCTCGGTCGAGAATCCCTTCGACCTCAGCATGTTCGGCGCCTTCCGATGCCCGGAAGCGTTCTGACCGCGCAGGCGGGCTTCTGGGGCAAGCTGCCGGCGCGCGGCGATTTCGTCGGCCGCGGCCTGCCCGAACCGTTCCGCCACCGCTGGGACCGCTGGGCCGCGGCGCATCTGGCCGGGCGCGAGGGCTGGCCGCCGGGCGGGCTGCGGCTGCGCATCGCCTCGGG
>NZ_VCBQ01000185.1:0-4932 GCF_006386455.1 Paracoccus sp. FO-3
CCCTAATCAGCCCGCTCGCTTCGAGCTTGTCGAGCCCCGCGGCAATCTTCCCACGGCTTAGACCAGACGCGGCCTGGAACTCGTCATAGGTGATAGACATCCGGCCAGTGTGCCGATCCGCGTGATGCGACATGACGATCAGCAGCATCAACGCCGCAACGTTTCTGGCCCCCTCGCGGGACTGCCACTTGAAGCTACTCAAACCATGTTTGTCCGGACCTGTAATCCACTCGGTCGGAAGTATGGCGAACTCCATCTTTCTCATGGTGGTCACTTCCGGTTGTTCGCGCTGACCACAGCCCAGATAGCAAAGGCAGCCAAGGCTATCGCCGCCAACCCAACGATCAAGCCAAGGACAGCGGGAGGGGCTTCGACAAGAGCCTGAGCGGTTCCTGCCGCGGGGGTAAGGTTGCTCATGGCAATGCTCCGCGTTCGATCATTGCCAAAATTTGGCGACACCTACAGATGTTATCTAGATAGGGTTAAGCGGTAATCCTCCAAGTTACCTTGAATAAATTATTATATTACAATGTGTTATACTAATTTTTTGCAGTCGTTATCATACCTAAAGTAGTTCGTGAAGGCCTTGCAACGACGGGCAGTATTTTCATATCTAATTGATATTTAATGTAAATTCACATAGGGAAGGCCTGCCCCGGAGACCTCATAGATCAGAGGGGCGCGTCTGCCCGAGTCGAGAGCTACAGGCCGTGATCCAGCCCATCATCGCGGATGGCATGAGCCTCGCGCTCCTTCACCAGGTCCCGCTGGCGGGTGCGCTCGGCCTGTTCCACCACCTGCCGCTCCCGCTCCAGATCGCGTGACAGGTCGTCGCGCAGCCCGCCTTGCGCGGCTTCCGCGAAGAACTCGCCCCAGGCATCCTGCGCCGGCTCCAGCGCCTCCAGGGTCCGCTCGGCCACCCGCCCGAGCCAGTCGCGGGCCTGGCCGGCCAGCTCCTGCGCCACGCGCCCGACCTCCAGGGCGCGCTCCCGGACCTCGTGCCAGACCCGCACCGCCGCGACCTCGATCCCGCGCTCCTTGAGCTGCCACGCCCCGAGCGACAGCTGCGGCAACGGCTCCCGGTCCAGCGCGACTGCCCGCACCGTCTGCACCAGCTCCTCGACCTCGTCGCCACGGTCCCGCGCCTCTTGGGCCAGCTCCAGCGCCTCCACGCGCTGCGCCTCCAGCGTCCGGTGGTCGATCCGCAGCGTGTGGCCCGCCCGTTCCAGGGCGGCGTTGGCGTCCTGCGCCCAGGCTTCCCGCCAGTCCTCCAGCACCGCGACGGCGTTCCAGTCACGGTTCTTGGCGGTGAAGCCCTCGGCATCGATCTCGCGGGTGGTGAGCAGGATATGGGCGTGGTGGTTGCGCTCGTCGCCCGTCAGCCCCGGCGCGTGCAGCGCAATGTCCGCGACCATGCCGCGGTCCACGAAGGACCGCTGGCAGAAGTCGCGGACCAGCTCGACGCGCTGATCGTGGCTCAGCTCGGCGGGCAGGGCCACCCGGATTTCGCGGGCGAGCTGGCTGTTCTTGCGCGTCTCGGCGGCCTCGACCGCGTTCCACAGTTCGGACCGGTCGTGGACCCAGTCCGGGGCATGGGCGGGGGCGAGGATCTCGACATGTTCGACACCGCTGCGCGCCCGGTAGTCGAAGTCGAGCCCGGTGCGGTGGTCGTGGATGCGCTCGCCGGAGCGGTAGGCGGCCGCCCCCGTGGCGCTGCGCCCGGCCGAGCGGGAAATCATCGTGGCCCGCAGATGATAGATCGCCATACTCGCGCCGCGCTCAAGCCAAGGGGTCGAGGGGAAGTGCAGCCTCCCCCGCCCACACAAACGCGGCACGCGTTTGTATAAGTGGGCACTTCGTGTCTTGCAGCGTAGCTCCCCTAGGGCCAGACTTGCAACCATTAGGAGAACAAGGGATTGCAGAATGGCGCGGACCATTGACCAGCAGATTGCCGAAGCTCAGGCCCGCTTGAACCGGCTCAGGACCCGCCAGAAGGCCACCGAAACCCGCCGCAAGATCATCGTCGGCGCCATTGTCACCACCGAGGCCCTGAAAGACCCCAAGATCGCCCGCTGGATGGCCGCCACCCTGCGCAAGAACGCGACCCGTGAGGTCGACCAGAAGGAGCTGACCGGGCTACTCGCGGACCTCGATGCCAAGGCGGCCGAAGCATGAGCGAGACGACCAAAAGCCCCGCCCAGGTCATCAACGACCTGACCGATCAGGTCCGGCTCCTGCGCCAGGACGTGGCTATCCTCACCGCCACCGCCACGACCAAAAAGGAAGCCGCCGCCTTGCGCGCCTCGGTCAAAGCCTCCGTCGAGGAGGCCCATGACCGGAGCGCGAAAGTCCTCAGGAGGGCCGAGCAGGTCATCAACGAAATCCACCATGCAACCCTGGCCGCCGCCCGGGACGGAGCCACCAAGGGCGTGGCCGGGCTACAGGACGAGGTCAGGGCCGCGGCCAATAGGATGCGCCTGGAGGCCCTGAAAGGCAGCCGGCAGGCCCTCTACTGGTCAGGTGGAGTGTTCGCCGTGGCGGGCGGCCTCGTGGCTCTGGGGGCCCTGTTGGGCGTTCTGGGGCACTTCTGGCTACAGGGACGGGCCGACGCCCGTGCCTTCGGGGAGCATCCAAAGATTTTCTGCAAGGGGGCTGGCGGTGAGCTCATGACCAGCCCGGCCGGCGACGACGCCTGCGTGATCTGGCTGGAACCGCCAAAAGCTGGAAATTGAGTGATCCAGGGGCGGCGCTTGTCAGCCTGCAAGTGCCCGCTGCACCGCGCCAGGCTCTTTCTCGATGACCCGCAGCAGGGCCGCGGCGGGGCCGGAGACGCGCCGTTGGCCCTGTTCCCACTTCCGGTAGCCCGACAGGCTCATGCCCATTAGCGGGGCCATCTGCGCCTGTGTGAGCTTCGCCCGCGTCCTGATCTCGCGCGGATCGACGGGGGCATGGAGGATAGCGGGACCCTTGCCCTCAGCATGGGCCAGAGCTTCGCCCATTGCCTGGATCAGATCTTCGCCAAAGGTGCTCATTTCCTCTCCTTCCATGCGGCTTTCAGCGCGGCAGCGAGGGATGCCACCACGCGCTTTTCCTCGGGGCTCATGTCGTCCTTTGCGTTCTTGGCATAGGCCAGCAGCGCGTAGAGCGGTATGGTGTCGTCCAAGTAGTAGTAGATCACCCGAGCCCCGCCCCGCTTGCCTCGGCCCGAGGCGGCGAACCGGACCTTGCGAACGCCGCCGGTGCCAGGGATTTCATCCCCTGCCTGCGGGTTCTCGGCAAGGAAGTCGATCAGCTCCCGCTTCTCGTCCTCGCTGAACAGCTTCTCCGTCTGCCGGGTGAAGATCGGGGTCTCTGCAACTGCCTGCATGCTTTTATATGACCCACTGGGTTACTTTGTTCAAGTGTTCAGCCTCATGAAAATGCGTCCTGACGGACAAACCTTCTTGTCGGTTCCGTCCCGGCAACGCCCGCCGTTCGCCTGCGTGACGGGCGCCACTCACGGCGACCGCCGCCGCGCCGGAACCTCCGCCTTAGAAAGAGTGAGAAGGGAAACAGCGGTTCAGCCAAGCTACGCTGATTCACGAGCGAAGAAATTCTGACATCGAGCGAAGAAATTCTGACCTTGTGCGAAGGTTTCTATTGATTTTTCTTCGCTCATCCTTCACTAAGGCTTCGGACAAGCGAAGAAAACGCGTCTAAAAGACGGCATTCGAGGACGCCCTGTGGATAACCCTATCAACCTTCGGAAGCTGGAATACTCCCCAAACGAAAACCCCTTTGTGGCGGGTTCGGAAATCAGGACCCGGCATAAGACCGTGCGGACGCGCACCAGCCCTCGGGATCTGATGGACCCGGACACTGGCGAGGTCGTCGGGCAGTCGATCATCCATGTCATCGAAGAGAAGGACGAGGAACACTTCGTCAAAGTCTTCGCTGATGGAGTGAGGGCCGCATACGATCTGACGCGGACCGGCGCGCGGGTCTTTCAAGCTGTCCTGGCCGAGTATCAGCGCGCCAAGATGACAGGCGGCTACTCTGACTCAGTCAACTTGATCTGGTTCGATGAAGGGCTGAACGGCCGCGCCTTGGATATGAGTGATCGAACCTTTCACAACGGTCTGAAAGAACTGATCCAGAAAGGTTTCCTCAAGCCAAAGTTACCCAACCAGTTTTGGGTGAACCCTGCGCTGTTCTTTAAAGGTGATCGGGTCGCCTTCCTTCGGGAGTATCGCCTGAAGACGGCCAAGCCACAGATTGAAGGCGCTGGGAAGTGACCCGGATCGGACCGGACCGGACCACGGGACAGGACCGGTCCACCCTGTCTCCGCGTGAAGCGGCCCGCATCGCCAAGGTTGGAAAATCCACCATCATGCGGGCGATTGAAGCCACTCAGCTTGAAGCGCGACGGGATAATCGGAATCAGTGGCGCATCGAGCGCAGTGCCCTAGATCGTTGGACCATGGACCGACCTGGTCCGTACCGGGACAGTCCCACTGAACGGGCCAAGTCGGACCGGGACAGTCCTCTGGGCCGCACCGGGGCGGACTGGTCCACCCTTGCCGATGATCTGGATAAGGCTCGGCTGACCATTGCTCAGATGGAAGCCCGGCTTGAGGAACGTGCCGCCCTGGTGCGCGCGGCCGAGGCGGACCGCGACCGCTGGCGCGCCTTGGCCGAGAAACTGACCGACCGACCAACCGGGCTTTCTGCCGATCCCGCGCCCGCCCCTTTAGCCCGCCGCTGGTGGCCCTGGCGCCGCGGCTGAGCGCCCCTGCGCTCAACCCCTGATCGCCGTCTCTCCCGTAACCGGTGTTCTGTAACTTCAAACTTCGCGCGAGAGATCGCGCGGGGATTGACCCGCGGGAGCGGGCCCGCTGTTTCCAGAAAAGGCTGTTGGAGCAGGGCTAGGGTCAGGATTCATAACCAATAGAT
>NZ_VCBQ01000186.1:0-4793 GCF_006386455.1 Paracoccus sp. FO-3
TCGTTATTCGAATCCTTGAACGTATCATAAACCTTGTGAGAGAGCGGATCGGCAAGGGTACCCCGCTTTAGAACCCGCAGGTCGGACAAGAGCTTCTTGTATTCGTAGTTCCTCTTGTTCACCGACTGGCCCTCGAACAGCGGCACTGCGCGGTTGACGGCGGCATAGGCTGCAGACTCGAGCAGGGCTAGGCTTTCGTTTTCACGTTTGTCAGAAAACTCGAAGTCGTTCACGTCAATGGCAATCGGGAAGACAGAAGCAAAGTCTTTCCTGAGATCATTCCCGATGAACGAACTCCTGTCGTAGTTCCTAAACTCGATTTGTGCGTACGCGAAATTCCTCTTCCATCGCCTATAAAGGTTGAGATAATCGAAGTACTTGTCGCTTGCGCTGATATCGCTTCGATATTGCGAGAAGCGCCGGCTTTCGTTGTTTCGCAGATCTGTGGAATAGATGGACTTTCGGACGTCCCATTGTGGCCTCAGATAGCAGACGACAACGTGATCCTTGAAATTGCGGCGGCAAAAATCCGAGAAGGTCGCGACGTCGTTCTCATCCGTGAGCCTGCTGTGGAAGTGTTCGGAGGTGATGACCATGGTGTGGTTGTTGGCAGAGGCCTGTTCTATCTCGGCTTCGAGGTCAGTCAGGAACGATGCAAAAAACTGCTCCTTCTGCTCCTTGTTCTTGATGCCATTGAACGTCCAGAATTCATCTGGTTCCGACCTGAAGTAGGCGACCAGCGATCGGTTGTTCTCCCATCCGAGGCTATTGCTAAGATAGATTCCATTTTCAAGGAAACGACCTCTATTCTGATAAAGCCACTTTTGGATGAGCGTCGTACCGGTCTTCTCGGTTCCGATATGAAGAACCAGCGTCATTTTCGACATTTTCTAAGATCCTTGCTCTTACAACTGACCGTTGTGCGTGACCGCTGGTTGCTTATGGATTAGTGACGGCTACCGGTGGACTTGCAGGTCCGATTGCTGCGCGTTGGAAGTTTTGGACCGATCTGGCACGCAAGGCGTCATTCTGAAGATTGATCATTGCCTCGTGTTTTCGAGGGTTCCCGGCCATTCTTATGACGGACACATAATCTTCTACGACGTCGCCGCGCCGGACGAAACCCATCCAGTCATCTCCGAAGAAGTCCGCTATACCGCCCACGTTCGGTGTCACTACCGGAACGCCGCATGCGGCTATTTCCATGAGAATGTTGGGCATGCCGTCGAAGCGGGAGGTATAGACGAAGCACAGGTAGTCCCGGATCATCAATTGTTCGAGCGATGAGTACTCTCCGTGAAAGCGAACATTGACGGGCAGCTTTCCTATGTCGAAAACCGTATCGTTCAGCACCTTCCTGCCGTACATGTGAAAGGTGAGGTCGGGCATGGCGCGTGCGATTTGGATCAGCAGTCCGGGGTTCTTCTGGTGATCTATCCTGCTTGCCCACAGGACATTTCTTGATGACTGCGTGCCAAATCGATGCCCGGCGACTGAGGCAATCCTCTTTTGATCTGGCGGATAGGAGATCGCCTTCATGCGATCGGGCGCCACCCCGTACATCTGACAGATGGTGTTCGCAAATTTCGTGTTGTCGCTGATGTAGAGATCGACGGCCTTGTCGATGGCGGGGATCATGTTCTGAAAGCCAGAGATGCGACCATGATCGTCTATGTGCGGGCAGAACATGGCGAGCTCCACCGTCCTTGCTGGCTTTCGCTTGGTGAGCAGCAGCGATGTGGTATAGGATTGCACCGAGAAGATCCGGTCAGCTTCTGCTGCCGAGAGAAACGCTTCAAGCAGTGCGACTCGATCCTCTGTCGCAAAGCCCTCGGGATATGGTCTGCCACTCACCTCGGATATGATCTTCGGAAGGTTGATCGTGTCCTGCTCGAACTCAAGGTAGTTTGGCACGATCGTCGCTCCCTCGGTGAGTACGATGCGCGGCTTCTCAAGACCCAGGTTCTTCCAGGCGCGCAGGTGGAGCGTGCCCACCAGTTCGGCGCCTCCGGCTTCCAGGAAAGGCAGAAGGACGAACGATCCCCCGATCAGGCTCCGGCCCATCTGGCGAAGGTGCGTCAAGACGGCTTCTTCCCGATAGTTCTCAGGCCCTCGCCACTGGATCTGGCCAAGGTCCTGCGGGGGTTCGAACACGTCCGCTCGCATACGCAAGATCGCAAGCAGATCCGCAAAGGCAGAGGGAAGGAGCGATGCGTGGCGAGCGGCATCGTCAATCGCCCTTTGCTCGCATGATTGCAGTTCGTGAGACGCGAAGAAGTACCTGATCGTAGGCAGCCAAGTATGTTGCCACCAGCGTCTGGCATCGTCGCTTGCCACATGCACCAAAAGCTGCTCAGACGCTACTTCGGTGTTCGACAGCAAGGCCCCCCTGTCTCGATGCCAGGCACCGAGGTACTGCTCGATCTGTTCGACGGACTGGCTGGACCTGAAGGAACTCAGGTAGTCCGAGCCGGTAAAGACCGGACCGTACTTGCCCAGCAGAAAGCGTGAACTTGTTTCCTCTGCTCCCTCATCCGCAACAGGCTGCTCCGTCCTGCTTGCCGGGATCTCTACGTCCTCCGTGCTGGTGCTGACTAGGGAAAGGCCGCTCTGGTCGGTGTCGAGTGTAACCACGCTGTTGAGGTCACCGGCGTCACTCAGGACCTCAAGCAGGCCCCAGAGGCTGCCCGCCTTGGTGAAGCGCTCCACCATGCTTGAGCCGATAACGACGCCAGCCAATCCGACCTTGTGGCCCCTGGCTGCGCGATCACGCAGTTCTTCGACGACTTCGGCCAGGTTCGAGAAATCATACCATCTGAAATAATGAAGGTTCGCCTGCGGATCGTAGTGTTGGATTGTCTGTGGAATGCAGACGATTTCCTTGTCTAGGGCATCCGCCAACTCCAGACTTGCCGCAATGAACCGCTGCGAGATGACCCCGCCATTCTCAACTGCGATGGCGTTAGCCTCATGGCCGTAGCCAGTCGCTTCCTGCTTCTTCAGGTGTTGCCAGTCATAGGAGTGGGGACGTCCAAGCGGCTTCTGTAACGTGAGGTCAAGAAAGATACTCTCACCCAGAGAGGGTCCTGCCGAAATCTTGTACCCCGAGCAAGGCCATGCACGTGACGAGTTGAAAATGTCGACAAAATGGAGCCTACTTGCGCTAAACAGCTTGGATGCACGCAGAAGATTAGTGACGGAGGCAAATTTCTGCGTACACCCGTCGAGCGGGTCATCTACAAGGCTCAGTCTCACAAGAAATGTTCTTTTTACCTGGGATACTACAATCTTGTAGTACTCCCGGCATAGCTTGGAAAAGATATCCGTACCTGTGTCTACGATCGTGCTTCCTGGATACTGCACCAGTATCCTCAGTGGCAGGCGACAGTAAAACCAGCTCGGCGTGGTAAATGTGTCGGAGATCCTCTTGGTGCTGAGGTAGACCGTTCCCCACTCATCATCGAGCTTGGATGATGAGTACTTCTCCATCTCGGTCTCGTGAATAATCACCAGCTGATGGGTTCGTGGAGAGTAGATTTTCTGGCAACGAGCCATGATCCAGGCGACAGCCGGAAGAGTATGCGAAAGCTCCTCCCTCAGGAAGAAGACTAGCTTCTTTCTATTGTCAAGGGCCCCCAGGATTTCAGCGGCGCCATCTGCGCTCTTTCTCAGGATTGATCGCAGATACGAGTTGACCGCCCAAGGATTGGAGTTCCTGTTGTTGCTGATGAGTGGCTCAAGCTCGACCTGTTCGTCCATGAGCCGATAGACATGCTCGGGAAGCGGAAGTTGGGTGGTGAAGTCATCTTCGTCGGACAGGTGCCGCGAAGCGTTCGAAGTCCGTATGCCGCTGTTGATGTAGTCCGAACTGTAAAGATAGGACTGCCTTTGGGTCATCGACGGGACCAGTCCGAGCGACAGGTGCTGTTCCTTGACCCTATAGAAGCATGCCGTGTCCGGAAGAATGTCATGGATCACGCCATGCGAGATCGTGTCCCCGGCCCAGGACCAGTCTTCGTTTCCAAGACCACGGGCAGTGTCATTGTGCTGGAGCGGGAACGTGTCCAGAAGGCTCTTGTCGATGACGCACTTATTTGAATAAAACCAATCATAGACAAGAAAAAGAGGATCGAAGCTCGCGCTTGATGAGGGAATCATCCTGCGGATTTCATTCTCGCCACCGAATTTGACGAAGAACTCGGCATGATATACTCTCCTCTCGAAGATCAAGCCCTTCTTTTTTCTATCGATAAATTCCGAATAGATATTCGATGAGTAAAGGTCGTCACCATCGTGAAGAAATACCCAGCGGCTTGACGCCAAGCCGATGCCATATTCCCTAGCACGGCCTAGGTCTTTTTCGTCCACGATATCGATACGGTCGGCGTGTCCCCAGGAACGGCAAAGATCCAAGGTCTGGTCGTCAGGATTATCCGCTATGACGATAATCTCCAACTCTCCTCCGACGGCTTCCGCCCTCGCCTTTGCGAGAGCGATGCTTCTCAGAGTTGGAACAAGAAGAAGTCCTTCACGGTGAACGTTTATGACACATGAACAATCGTATTCTTTCATTTTGCAACCAAGTCCGGTGATATGGCTAAGAAATTTCGTTTAGATTGAAGCGGAGACCATTTGTCGCTGTATCACGGCTCAGGGCTTTGCCGGCGCAGTACTGCTAAAACAGACAAAGGATGTCCAGACATTTTCATGGCGTAAGCCGACACATCCGTTCTCGAAGCGGGCTATCCTGCCACAGAGAGGGCATGTAGGCTCAGGATGCATTGATTTTCAAG
>NZ_VCBQ01000187.1:0-4773 GCF_006386455.1 Paracoccus sp. FO-3
GCCAGCGATGCCGCGCCCGCGCGTGCCGCGGCCGAAAGCCGCCCCGCCGCCGCGCCCGAAACCCCGGCACCGGCACCGGCACCGGCGCAGGTCGCCTCGGGTGCGCCGCTGGTGCAGATCGGCGCCTTCGACAGCGATGCGCTGGCACGGGGCGAATGGAACCGCGTCTCGGGCAAGTTCGGCGCGCTTTTCGCCGGCA
Organism: Paracoccus sp. FO-3; assembly: GCF_006386455.1. Classification (NCBI taxonomy): domain Bacteria; kingdom Pseudomonadati; phylum Pseudomonadota; class Alphaproteobacteria; order Rhodobacterales; family Paracoccaceae; genus Paracoccus; species Paracoccus sp. FO-3. The sequence goes on from NZ_VCBQ01000187.1 coordinate 200, forward strand.
AGGGCATGGTGGTCCAGGAACACAAGGCCAATGGCCGCAGCTTCTGGCGCCTGCGCGCCGCCGGCTTCGAATCGCGCGACGAGGCGCGGCGCTTCTGCGCGGCGCTGATCGCCGAGGGCGTGGACTGCATCCCCGCCATGGCGAAATGAGCCGCTGAGATGGCCGGCGCCACCATCCTCGGCGGCATCGCCGGCCCGGACCTGAGCCGGGTCGAGCGCGACTTCTTTCGCGCCGCCGATCCCTGGGGCTTCATCCTGTTTGCGCGCAACGTCGATACGCCGGACCGCCTGCGCCGGCTGACGGCCGAGCTGCGCGAGGCGGTGGGCCGCGACGCTCCGGTGCTGGTGGACCAGGAGGGCGGGCGGGTCCAGCGCATGCGCGCGCCGCACTGGACCGACTGGCCGGCGCCCCTGGACCAGGCGGGCCGGGGCGAGCGCGCCGTCTGGCTGCACCATCACCTGCTGGCGCAGGAATTGCGCGCCGTCGGCATCGACGCCGATTGCGCCCCGGTCCTGGACATGGCCCGCGACGAGACCCATCCCTTCCTGAAGAACCGCTGCCTCGGCTCGGATGCCGAAACGGTGATCCGCCTGGGCCGGGCCGCGGCGCAGGCTATGCTGGCCGCCGGGGTGCTGCCGGTCGTCAAGCACATGCCCGGCCATGGCCGGGCGCGGGTGGACAGCCACAAGGACCTGCCGGTGGTCGAGGCTTCGCTGGACGAGCTGCGCGCCACCGATTTCGCCCCGTTCCGCGCGCTTGCCGACCTGCCCATGGCGATGACCGCGCATATCCACTTTGCCGCCATCGACGATGCGCCCGCCACCGCCTCGGCCGCCGTGATCGACCTGATCCGGCGCGAGATCGGCTTCGACGGGCTGCTCATGTCCGACGACATCGGCATGCAGGCGCTGTCCGGCAGCCCGGCCGAGCGCGCTGCCGCCACCATCGCCGCCGGCTGCGACCTGGTGCTGTCCTGCAACGAGACCCCGGCGCAGATGGAAGAGATCGTCGCCGCCGCCGGCGCCATGGCGCCCCGCGCCGTCGCGCGGGCCGAGGCGGCGCTGGCGCTGCGCCGAGCGCCGGTGCAGCAGGATATTGCTTCGCTGCGGGCGGAACTGGCGGCGCTTGGCGGGCTGGCGGCCTGATCGGTTGACTAGGCCCGGTCTATCGCGGATTCTGCGCAGGTTCCCTAGCCTGGACGCGACATGACCAAGGTGCCCTACCTGACCCCCGTGCCCGACCCCGCGCCGGACCCGGCGCCGCATCTGCCGGGGCTTGGGCCGCAGGCCGTGGCCGAGCGCCGCGCCGAGGAGGTGCTGGTCGTCGATGTCTCGGGCTTCGAGGGGCCGCTGGACCTGCTGCTCACGCTGTCGCGCACGCAGAAGGTCGACCTGATGCAGGTCTCGATGCTGGAGCTTGCCGACCAGTATCTGGCCTTCGTCGACGAGGCCCGCGCGCTGCGCATCGAGCTGGCCGCCGATTACCTGGTCATGGCCGCCTGGCTGGCCTATCTGAAATCCCGCCTGCTTCTGCCGCCCGACCCCGAGGCCGAGGGCCCGTCGGCCGAGGAGATGGCGGCGCATCTGGCCTTCCAGCTGGAACGGCTGAACGCCATGCGCGAGGCGGCGGCGCGGCTGATGGCGCGCGACCGGCTGGGGCAGGACCGTTTCGCCCGCGGCGCGCCCGAAACCGTCGCCCGGCAGCGCCAGGTCGCCTGGCAGGCCGGGCTGATCGACCTGATGCGCGCCTATGCCAGGCTGCGCACCCGCGACGAGTTCCGGCCCTATGCCTTCGACCGCCGCGACGTGCTGACCATGGAGCAGGCGCTGGACCGGGTGCGCGGTCTGATCGGCTATGCCGGCGACTGGACCGCGCTTTCCGCCTTCCTGCCCGAGGGGTGGGAGGCCGACCCGCAGCGCCGCCGCTCGGCCACCGCGGCGACCTTTGCCGCGACGCTGGAACTGGCCCGGCAGGGCGCGGTCGAAATCAGCCAGGCCGGCACCTTCGCCCCGATCACCATCCGCAGGCGCCCAGAATGAGCCAGGACGACACCGCCCCCGATCCGCAGCGCTTTCCGCCGCCGCCCCTGCCCGAGCAGGAGCGCATGGTCGAGGCGATCCTGTTCGCCTCGGCCGAGCCGATGAGCCAGCGCGAGATCGCCGCCCGCCTGCCGGCCGGCTGCGACCCGGCCGAGGCGCTGCGCGCCTTGCGCGCCCGCTACGAGGGGCGGGGGGTGCAGCTGGCGCGGGTGGGCGATGCCTGGGCCTTTCGCACCGCCGCCGACCTGGGCTTCCTGATGCAGGAAAGCGTGGTCGAAAGCCGCCGCCTGTCGCGCGCCGCGACCGAGACCCTGGCGATCATCGCCTATCACCAGCCCGTCACCCGCGCCGAGATCGAGGAGATCCGCGGCGTCGCCGTCAGCCGCGGCACGCTGGACCAGCTGATCGAGCTGGACTGGGTCCGCATCGGCCGCCGCCGCCAGACCCCCGGCCGGCCGGTGACGTTCGTCGTGACCGAGGCCTTCCTGGATCATTTCGGCCTGGAGAGCGCCCGCGACCTGCCGGGATTGGCCGAGCTGCGCGCGGCGGGCCTGCTGGAATCGCGCCCGCCGGGCGAGGGGCTGGCGCCCGGCCTGTTCGGCGAGGCGGACGGCGAGGATGCCGGGGCCATGGCCGAGGATCTGTTCGAAGATGAATGAAGAATTGGCTGTAACGCCATGAATTTTAATCGGTTAATTTCCGTTCTGACGCGTAAGGTCGCGAACCGGCTGCTGAACTGGGGCATCCGGCGGATGAATGCGCCCAAGCCGGGCGCGCGTCGGACCCCTCAGCAGCGAAGCCGCGAAAAGACCATGCGCGAGGTGGTCAAGCGCGCCCGTCAGGCGGCGCGCATCACCCGGCGGATGTGATAGGGGGCTCTGCCCCCGTCGCGCTGGCGCGCGACTCCCCCGGGATATTGGGACACGGAAGAATGCAGGACGGGCGGCTGTTCAGGCGAATTGCTTGGCGAGCTTGAGGCCTTGGCCCTGGTAGTTCGAGGCGATGCCGCTGCCGTAGAGCCGTTCGGGGCGCGCGGCCATGCGCTCGTAGACCAGGCGGCCGACGACCTGGCCGTGTTCCAGCGCGAAGGGGGCCTCGTGGCAGCGCACCTCGAGTACGCCGCGCGCGCCCCGGCCGGCGGCGCCATGGCCGAAGCCCGGATCGAAGAAGCCGGCGTAATGCACGCGGAACTCGCCCACCATCGCCAGGTAGGGTGCCATTTCGGCGGCGTAATCGGGCGGGATCGCCACCGCCTCGCGGCTGACCAGGATATAGAAGGCGCCGGGGTCGAGGATCAGCTGGCCGTCGGTGCTGCGCAGCTCGTCCCAGAAGTCGCGGGCCTGGTAGGCGCCGATCCGGTCGAGGTCGATGACCCCGCTATGCGGCCGGGCGCGGTAGCCGACCAGGTCGCCCGCCCCGGGGCGCAGGTCGACCGAGAAGCCCAGGCCGTCGTCGATCAGCGCCTCGCCCGTCACCAGCGGCTCCTGCGCGTGCAGCTTGCGCAGCTCGGCATCCGACAGCACCGCCTGACCCTGGCGCAGCCGCAGCTGGTTCAGCCGCATGCCGGGCCGCACCAGGACCGAGAAGCTGCGCGGGCAGATCTCGGCATAGATCGGGCCGTCGTAGCCCTGGGGCAGGCGGTCGAACTCGGTGCCCTCGTCGGTGACCAGCCGCGTCAGCAGGTCGAGCCGTCCGGTCGAGCTTTTGGCATTGGCGACCGCGTCGAGGCCCTGGGGCAGGGACAGCCGCTCCATCAGCGGCACTAGGTAGACGCAGCCCTTTTCCAGCACGGCGCCGCCGGCAAGGTCCATGCGATGCATCTCGAAATCCTTGAGCCGGTCGCCGACCCGGCGCCCGCGTCCGGCCAGGAACGAGGCGCGCAGCCGCCATGCCGTCGCGCCCAGGCGCAGGTCGAGGCTGGCAGGCTGGACCTGTTCGGGCAGGATCGGCTGGTCGGCCGAGATCGCACCGCTTGCGATCAGCTGGCGCAGGGACGTATCGGGAAGCACACCGTTCACGCGAAACCCTTTCGGCAAAAGGAAACGCCCACCCCCGGACGGGGATGGGCGTTTTCGGAATGGTCGGGCCGGCGAGATTCGAACTCGCGGCCTTCCGCCCCCCAGACGGACGCGCTAACCAGGCTGCGCCACGGCCCGACGAGGGGCATATAGAGCGAAGCGGGCCGCCAGCACAAGGGGCCTGGGACGGAAATTTCGGCAAGAATCTCGATTGCTGTGGATAGTCCGCCGGCGCGGGCCGGAAAGCGGGCGGCCATGCGCGTCAGCGCGCGCCGGCCAGCGCGTCGCGCAGGGTTTTCGCCTGCGCGGGCAGGGGCTTGCCCTGCAATTCGTGCTGGCGCAGCGCCAGGGCGGTGGCCACCAGCCGGCCGAGCCAATCGGCTGCGGGTTCCCGGCCCGGATCGAGCGCGGCGAAGAGCGGCAGCGATTCGGCCTGCCGGGCCGGAGGGTTCGGCCGGGCCGGCCGGGGTGCGGCCTTTGCCGCCGTCGGCGCGGCCTCCCGCTCGGGCAGGGCCAG
>NZ_VCBQ01000188.1:0-4696 GCF_006386455.1 Paracoccus sp. FO-3
GGACTAATTTCGCACCGCCATTCTCACGCCCAGTGTGACCCCGACGATTGGCCGAGACCTTCTCAATACGAAACTTGTCTGCCGACCTTGTCCGGGCCTCTCCGGCGCGTCAGGACCGGGGAGAGGGCTTTCTTTAGACGACCGGTGCTCCAACCCTTTCATGGGGAGTGATGGCCGGTCGGTGGTTCGGGGCTGCGGCGGCCCAGAGGACGGACGAGAAGGCTGTCGCCACCCGTCCGTCGGCAAGCGGCGGCGCCTAGGGTCAGCTGTCAGATCGTCGGACTGTTCCCTGCGAGCCCGGCCTTCGACAGCCAATATTCCCGCCCCCGCAAAGGGTCGATCCGGGGCGATCTGCGCTGCTGCAGCGACCGGGCCTCACCGCCGACGATCAGAATCCCGAGCTGGAGTAATTGCCGTGCCGCAGTCCGGGGCAGGGTGGGATGCACGATCTCGGCGAATACCTCGGAGGAAATCGCCAGGCGCTCGGCATCATGCCAGCCCGCATGGGCGTGGACGGAGAAGGTCTCACCGGAATCGACATCGGCAAAGCTGTCCTGATGTTCCGCGAAGTAGGTCATCAGCCGTTCGGAAATCCTGGTCTGGGGCGGGGGCATCAGCGCGCGGCGCTGCTCGAGCCACAGGCTGGCGAGTTCCACGATCGCGGTCCGGACCTCTTGCGCTTGCCAGGGCACGATCCGCCAGTGACAGGCGAGCTGGCCCGCCACGGAGACGGCCGCAAATCGCCCGATGACCCGCCGTTCCGGCCCGTCGGGCGATTGGGAACAGCTTGCCGAAAGCCGTTTCAGGATGTCGGCGAGCACCGCATTGTAGAGAGTCTTCAGGCGACCCGTGCCGGACCTGGCCTGCTCCGCCACCAGCCGCTCGATAAAGCGCGGACCGGCATGACCATGATGCTGACCACATTCCGCCTTCAGGGCATCCGCGAAGGCGGCAGGGTCCGGGTATTCGTGCAGATACGCAAAACCGCCCCACTGCCAGGACGTGGCGGGGATATCGGCGAGGCGGGTGGTCAAGCCCTCCGGGATGGTCAACCGGGACTGTGTGTAAATCTCGGGCAGCGGGGCTTCGGCGGTCGTCAGGATCATCGTCTGCCAGGCCAGCGGGTCCAGATCGTCGAGTGAGACGTTGCTGCGCTTCTTGCCGACCCCATTCGCGAGCATATAGAGGACAGAGGTGAGTTCGCGGGCCACGGTGGACTCCCGCGTCGGGATTTCGTCGATCGCCAGCAACCCGTCCCGGGCGCGATGTGCCGCGGTCTCGAAAGCGGTTGTGCTGGCATGCCAGCTCATCAGTTTCCAGGGTGCGCCGTAAACGCTGCGCGCGACGTGGAGGACCGTGGTCTTCCCCGAGCTCGTCCGGCCGAAGATGCCAAAGCCGCCCCCTGCGAGACCAAGAAGGGCGAGCAACGGCGCGGCAAGCGCGACGCAGATCGCGAAGATGAGCAGGGGGTTGTGGCGGGCGAGGCGGGCGAGACCATCATACCAGCGTTGGAACGATCCCGCCTGATCGACAGCCGTCTCGCCGCCGCGCGCGATGATGGGTCGGTCTTCTGTGCATTGATCACAGCTGAAGATCCTGCCTTGCGGGGTCACATAGCCGATCTGCCCCTCGGCATGGATCCAGCCCGGCTGCTCGGCCAGCAGCCCATGTCTCTCAGGCACCCACTGCCGCAGAAGATGCACCAGTTGCGCCGGGCTGCCGGGGATCATCAGACCCAGTTCTGCGAGATGGGCGGCCACTGGTCCGGGAGCGGACATCAGTTGCGTGGCGGTGATCACCGTCTGGCGGAGGGCGCCGCCGGCAGTGAAGAACTCGATCAAGATGGCCGAGGCGTTTTCCTGCTGATTGGTCAGGCTCATGGCAACACGCAACGGACCGCAGAGCGGCTGGAGGCCACGGGACTTCATGAGGCAGATCATCCTCGCCTGATCGTCATAGAGATAGCCGGCCGGCAGGCCGGTGATATCGGTCCGGACATGCTCTTCTTCGCTCCAGCGGTAGCCGCGGTTCTCGTCGTTCTCAGGATCGGCAGCAACAAGGCATGCGGGGTCGGGCGCGGAATTGCGCGAGGTCATGGGACGTCTCCGGCAATGGGAAGGGATGGCTCGATTGTGACGGATCGGGCGGGCCCTGTCAGCGGGATGCTGTGCGTAATCCACAAAAATCGACACAGGGCGCGCGCTGATCAGGGATGGATCGGGTTTGGAGAGGACGGAATATGTTGGACAGTTGGACAGTTGGACAGTTGGACAGTTGGACAGTTGGGCAGTTGGACAGTTGGGCAGGCGGACGGATGAGATCGCGAAAATACCGTGGTTTCGGTCACGGCACGCAGCAACCGTCCAACTGTCCGACTGTCCAAGTGAGATGGCTGAAGCCATGTTTTTGCCGATACTCTCCAGCATGCTGCCCGGAATCATCATGGCCAGTTCTTGCCGGCATTGGTGCAACAGTTTGGTGACGGAGGCTCTGCGCCCCATGATCGCGCGCCTGCGCAACGGCATGCTTGCGGCGACGGATTGCCGTGGCGGGATGCCCCGCAGGAGTGACTTGGCGATCTGGCGACGAAACACATATTGCGGTTGAAAACCAAGGCCCGCGATCTCTAACCTGCCGCCCGAACAGGACGGCCGAAGATCGAGTGATGACCATGGAACGACGCAAGCTTGGGAAAAACGGGCCAAAGGTCAGCGCGATCGGCTATGGGGCGATGTCCTTCTCGGACATGTATGGCCCCACGAACGAGGCCGAGAGCCATGCCATCCTCGACGCCTGCCGGGACCTGGGTGTCACCTATCTGGATACCGCCAATATCTATGGGATGGGCAAGTCGGAAAACGCGATCGGCAGCTATCTGAAGGCCAATCCAGGCGCGCGGGACGACTTCGTGATCGCGACCAAGGCGACGATCAGGACCGATGCCGAGGGCAAGCGGATCTTTGACAATTCCGCTGCGTATCTTGAGGCCGAGCTGGACAAGTCGCTGAAGCGGCTGGAACTGGACTGCGTGGATCTGTTCTATGCCCACCGCCGCGCCGCCGCGCTTCCCGCCCGAGGAACTGGCGGGCAATCTTGGACAGCTGGTCGAGAAAGGTAAGGCCTTGGCGATCGGGCTTTCAGAGATCGCGCCGTCGACGCTGAGGCAGGCGATGACCGCCTTTTCGGGGGCGGCGGTGCAGTAGGAATATTCGCTCTCGACCCGGGCACCGGATCTGGGGCTGGTGCAGGCCTGTGCGGAACTGGGCGTGGCCATGGTGGCCTTTTCGCCCGTCGGGCGTTCACTGCTGACCGACAACCCGATCCCGCGCGAACGGCTGGCAAACCTGCCCTTCATGCGGGCGAACCCGCGCTTCACAGAACCGAACCTGACCGAGAACTTACGGATCATGCAGGGGTTCCGGGACCTCGCGGCCGAGATGGGAACCAGCGCTGCAGCACTGGCCAATTCCTGGCTATTGACACGGGGGCCGCATGTGATCCCGATCCCGGGCACCCGGTCGGTCGCGCATCTGCGCGAATGCGTGGCCGGGGCAGAGCTGAACCTGTCGCAATCGGATCTGGACCGGATCGACGCGGTGCTGCCGGTCGGATGGGCCTGCGGCGACCGCTATTCCGACGAACAGTGGTATGGGCCGGAACGCTATTGCTGAAACGTCCGGCTAAATGGCTACCCAGAGCGGATGGGCCATGTCAACGAAACCTGCCCTCATCATGCTTTAAAGAGCGGATCGATCTCCGGTGGAGAAGAACAGGGAAACTGGGTCGGAGAAGTGATAGCGTCGGCGAAACACCACGCCAACGGCTCGCCATGGCCGATCATTCCCGGCTGAGTGTATCCAACCGCCACCGCCACCGCCTCTGTCCGTCCGGCGCCGAGCCGGATCCCTATGCCATCGGCTGGTGCGATCCGCGCTGGATCTACCTCGGCAGCGATGCCTCCCGGACCGAAATCGCCTCCGGCATGCCGGACGGTCTGGCGGTGAAACTTCTGAGTGATGCAGGTCTGCTGGTTCCCGGTGGTGAGCAGAGGTCGTATCAGTATCGTCTTCCCCGCTGTGTCGATCCGGACCGGGCGAGGGGTCTATCGCCTCGACCGGCAGAGGATCGAGGGCGGATAGTCCGGAAGGCGCTGCACCCAGGGGGGCAGACATTTATTGTGGTGGTTTCCGAGCCGCCGCAAACAGGTTCTCCGGCATCATTCGGTATCGGAATAAAACCGGTTATCTGCTCACAGCCACCCAAGCGGGATGGTATTTGGTTATGCCCTTTTCAAGCATTTCCCCGCGTCGCGGGCCTCACAGGCTGAACAGAACCATTTTACAAAGCTCGATAATATTGGGCTAGGAGCGTTTCGCCATGTTATCAGGAAAACAACATGCGTGTTTCGCGTGATGGCGGGCAGTGATTTCAGATGATTGCGGGCAGCCGTTTCGTGCGATGGCGGTCAGGTCTGGTCGATCTTGAGAGGATAAAGCTGCGCTCCTGATTTCAGGAGAACGCAGAATGCCGACAGGACGACTGAACATGCGCCGGATACGCGATGTTTTACGATTGAAGTATGGGCAGGGTGAGAATGGCGGTGCGAAATTAGTCCACGTTAGCGGCGGCATGGTGCTGCTGCGGGCGGCATAAAAGTCGTCCACCTTTGTCCCTTTCTGCGGCTGCAGGGAGGATG
>NZ_VCBQ01000189.1:0-4670 GCF_006386455.1 Paracoccus sp. FO-3
TGACGCCCGCGAAGGGAGGGGGCTGTCTGCCCCCTCTTGCGGCAAAGCCGCAATTCACCCCCGAGAGTATTTGCCGAACGGAGAAAGCCGGAACGGCACGCCTCGGGATGGAGAAAGGGCATGGGCGATCGCCCTGCCCTTTTTCGTTCCGCATGGCCGGCGGCAGCCGCGGTTCCGCGGCCCCAGGCGGGCTATTCCGAGACCTTCTTCACGAATTGCGATTTCAGGCCCATCTGCCCGATGCCCGGAATCCGGCAATCGATGTCGTGATCGCCCTCGACCAGGCGGATGCCGCGCACCTTGGTGCCGACCTTGACCACCGAGGACGATCCCTTGACCTTCAGATCCTTGATCACCGTCACCGTGTCGCCGTCCTTCAGGACGTTGCCGACGCTGTCGCGCACCTCGTCGGCGGGCTCGGATCCCGCGTCCTGGGACCATTCATGCCCGCATTCGGGGCAGACAAGCAGGGCATCCACCTGATAGGCATAGGTGGAGGAACATTCGGGGCACGGCGGCAGGCTCTGGGTCATGGGCGCCACTCTAGCCCTGGGGCCTGCCCTTGGCCATCGCGAAAACTGCGCCATTCCGGGGCGTTCCGCCGCAGCCGGCGGGCCGAGGGCCCTTGCCTGCGCGGCGGCTAGACCTTGCTCGTGGTGCCGAGCCCCAGCGAGATCGCCACGCGGGCGGCATCGGCGCGGTTGTTGATGCCGAGCTTGCGGTAGAGCTCCTTGATATAATGGCTGACCGTATGCTCGGAAATCGCCAGCCGCGAGGCGATGGCCCCGGTCCGCTCGCCCTGCCCCAGCAAGGACAAGACCTGCTCCTCGCGCCGGGAAAGCCGCACGTCCAGCGGCTCGCCCGCGGGAACCATGCCTTCGCGAAGCCGCTGCGCGAAGGCCAAGGTGTTCTCGATCTTGAGATGCAGCAGGTCCAGGTCGATCGGCTTGGTCAGGTAATCGTCCGCCCCGGCACGCAGCCCCGCCAGATGCGGCTCGCGATCCGACAGCGCGGTCAGGAAGATGAAGGCGGTCCTTTCCGCCAGCCTGCCCGAGGCGCGCAGATCGTTCAGCAGCTCGAAGCCGCTGCGGCCCGGCAGCATGACGTCGCACAGCACGATGTCGGGCCGGCTTCGGGACAGGATGGCCTCGGCCTCGTCGCCGTTGCGCGCGGTCAGAACCCTGTAGCCCCTGGACGCGAGTTCCTCCTGCAATTCCTCGAGGATGAACAGCTCATCCTCGACACAAAGAATGGTCGCCGGCCCGCGCTCCCGATTCATCGACGTGATCCCCCTTGGCAGGCACGGCGACAACGAACTCCGACCCCTCACCCAGGCGCGAGGTGAACGTGACCTCGCCGCCGTGCAGCGCGACAATATCACGAACCAGGCTCAGGCCAACCCCGACTCCGGGCAATCGGTGAACATTCGGTGCGCGATAGAACCGGTCGAAAACCGCGCCCTGCGCCGCCGACGGGATGCCCGCGCCGCGATCCCTGACGCGGCAGAAGATCCGGTCGCCGTCGCGCCATGTATCCAGCCGGACCGGCGCCGGCGCTTCGGAATATTTCATCGCATTGGACAGCAGGTTCAGCGCCACCTGCTCCAGCAGCACGGGATCGGCATCCGCCAGCAGCGGCATGTCCGACAGGGCGACCTCCAGCACCCGGTCCGGGTTGGCTTGCCGGGTCTGCTCGGCGGCGATCCGGGCGATCTCGTTGAAATCGACGAGGCGGCGAGAAAGCGCGATGTCCTTGCCCTCGACGCTGGCCGAGGCGAGAAAGCCGCTCAGCAACCGTTCAAGCCGTTCCGCCGCGTCCAGAATCCGGCTGAACTTGCGCCTGAGCGTTTCCGAAAGCGGCGTTTCCTCGCCGCGCAGCTGTCTTTGCGCGATCATGTGGATGATGGAAACCGGCGTGCGGAACTGGTGCGAGACGGTGACGATGAAGCTGCGATAGACCTCCTTGGCCCTGCGCTCGACCTCCAGCGCCTCCTGCAGCTCGGTCGTGCGCGCGGCGACCGTCCTTTCCAGTTCCGCGCGATGGGCTTGCAGTTCCGCCTGCGCGCGCATGGAGCGGCGCATGTTGCGCCACAAAAGGCCGGCCATGACCACCCCGGTCAGGAAGGCGCCGCCGACGGCCAGCAGCAGCAATTGCATGATCTGCAACAGGGCTTCGCGGCGGACGTGGCGGTCGATCCTTTCGTCCAGCGCGGTGATGTTGGTGATCTCGCGCAGGACCGAGGAAAGCACGGCGACGCGCGGCGTCAGCACCTCCAGATCGGTGGCGTCGAAATCCTCGGCCATGAAGGCCCCGTCCAGTTCTTCCAGCAGGCTCTTGGCCTGGAAAACCAGATCGTCCGCGCCGATCGCGCGCAGATAGTCGATCTGCGGCCGGTCCGCCATCAGCGCGATGCGGCTGTAGAGGATCTCGAAGCGCAGCAGCACGTCCTCGACATCCCGGTCCAGGCTGACGCGGTAAAGGGTCAGCATCAGGTTCTGCGCCTCGCGATCCGCCTGGTTCGCGGCCCAGAGGTTGCGCTCGACGATCTCTTCGCGAAAGGCGCGGTCGATATTGACCAGCTGGAACAGGGAATAGACGAACAGCAGGACAAAGCTGGCAATCGTCAGGAGCGCGAAATGGGAACCGCGCAGGCGCATCAGAGGAAGGTGATCTCGAACAGCTGCCAGATCCAGCGTTCGTCCATGACGGCAAGCTGCAGGTCCGGCCGCTGGTCGCGCGGATAGACCAGCCAGAGCGGTCCCTTGTCGCGCACCCGCATGGGCTTGCCGTTCATCTCGCGCGCCAGGACGGGCTCGTAATCCCAGGCATCGTCGGCCGGAAGCACGATGCCGTAATCGTTCAGCGCCTTCATCAGAAGCTTGCGCCCGGCCAGTTCCGACCGCGTCATCCCGCCGCTGGTCAGCACGTCGCGAAGGAAGGGGCCGCGGAACTGCTGCTTGCCATCGGTCCAGGGGGTCTGCGTGATGAGCTGCTGCCAGGGTAGCGCGGCAATGTCCTCGGCCTCGAGCTGCCTTACCCTGCCCGAGGGTTCGGTGATCGTCAGCATCGCCCCGGCCGGGCGGGCGAAAAGCCGCGGGGCGGGCAGAACGGCCGCCAGGGCCGCCATTGATCCGAACAGGACAAGGTCTCTTCTGCTCAGGACGGTCTCCATCGCGCGACGCATCTGGTCCTCTCTCCGACAAGAAACAGCGGTGGGTAGGACATGCGCGAACCGGGGTATAGCTCGCGCATGCCGTTTCGTTACCTTCGGCCGAAGGGCCGATTACTCGCTACGATAAACCGCCTGTCCTCGGGACGTGAGAGGGGATTTCGCGACAATCGCGCGGCCCGATCGGACGCAGGTCATTCTGGCACTGGCGGCTGGGGGGCACCATTCCCCAAAACAGGGGAATGGCCGCGCCTCCCCTGCCCGTCCACGCTGCGCCGTTGCGGTGGCGTCCCATCCGCGGGGTCCGCCCGCGCCCGGCGGATGCACCCATGGCATCCGGTCCCGCAATCCCCGGTGCCCGCTTCCGGTTCCTTCCCCCGGCCCGCCGCCGATCCGGCGGCCTGCTTCGGCAAAGCCCTGCCGAAAGCGCCGGGCGCTCGCGCCCATGTGTCCGCGCCCCGCTTGCCGGCTTGGGTCGCCGCGGCTAACCGGGAACGATTCCGCTGCCCGGCGCTTATGGCCAGGAAGCATCGCGATGAAGGAGAAAGCCATGCGTCACCTGTCGCTCTTTCTGGCCGCCCTGCTTGCGGCGGGACCGGCCCTGGCCGAGAACCGCGGCGTGGTGATCGCCAATGCGCGCTACCAGAACGCGCCGGAACTGGCCGATGCCGATGCCGGCGCCGCCTCTGCCGCGATGAAGGCGGCCGGGTTCCGCACCGTGGCCGGGGCCGACCTGGTGGTCCAGGACGTGCGCCAGGCGCTGGCCGACCTGCTCCGGCCCGACGATTCCCCCGGCGCGCGCATCGTGCTGCTGAACGGCCGCTTCCTGCATGGCGGCAGCGACAGCTGGTATATGGGCACCGATGCCGACAAGCCCGACCTGGTCGGCGCCGGCTCGCAGGGCGTGCCGCTGTCCATGGTGCTGGACCTGATGAAGCAGGCGAAGCCGGGCGCGGTGCTGCTGCTCGGCTCGGACGAGGGGGAAATGGAACATGCGGCCGGGCTGGAGAACGGCATCGGCCCGCTGACCCCGCCCAAGGGGGTGACGGTGATCTCGGGGCCGCCCGCGGCGACCAGCGCGGCGGCGGCGGCGCTGCTCAAGCCCGGCACCTCGGTCGGCGATGTGGTCGGCGCAGACGACCGGCTGGCGATGGCCGAGGGCGGCGATGCGCAGCTGGTTCTGGTCGCGGCCGGCCCGGACGCCGATGCCCCGGCCGGGCCGCTGGACGCCGACCGCGACCTTTGGGCCAAGGCCGCGGCCGAGGATACGGCGGCAGCCTATCGCGGCTATCTCGACCGCTACCCCGGCGGGCTCTACTCGGCGGCGGCCAAGGCGCGGCTCGATGCGCTGGGGGCGGTGCAGTCGGACCGCGATCTGTGGGCCGATGCCGCGGCGGCCAATACCGTCGCCGCCTATCAGGACTACCTGGCCCGCTATCCGCAGGGCGAGTTTGCCCAGGCCGCGCAAAACAGGCTGGCCGAATTGCGCCCCGACCCGACG